>JBLHLO010000082.1:0-8807 GCA_047621105.1 Alphaproteobacteria bacterium | reverse complement strand
GCCGGTGCCCATATCGGCCGAACATGGCACAGGCCTGGGGGATCTTTACGATGCCTTGGAACCGTTCCTCGAGGCGGGGGATGCATCGGCTGAAATGCTAGAAATATCAGATGAAGATGAGGAAGTTGAACGCGGTCCCTTGCGTCTGGCTATCGTTGGGCGCCCCAATGTCGGTAAGTCCACCCTAGTGAATACCTTGATCTCCGATGACCGTGTGTTGACCGGGCCCGAACCCGGTGTCACCCGCGATGCCATTCCGGTGGATTGGTCTTTTGGGGGGCGTGACATACGGCTCGTCGATACGGCAGGGATTCGGCGTCGGTCGCAGGTGGTCGCACAAATTGAGCGTATGTCGGTGGCGGCGACCGAACGGGCTATCCGTCTCGCTGAAGTGGTGGTGTTGGTAATTGATGCCACCGTCATGCTGGAACGTCAGGACCTGGCCATTGCCCGGCAAGTAGTTGAAGAAGGCCGCGCGTTGGTCATTGCTGCCAATAAATGGGATTTGATCGATGATTCGGCCACCCAGCTTGGCCTGCTTAACGATCGGATCGAACGGTCCTTGCCCCAAATTAAAGGTATTCGCACGCTCACCTTATCGGCGCTGACCGGACATAACGTGACGCGGTTGATGGGTGTGGTATTCGCGGCCTATGAGATATGGAATCAGCGGGTGCCCACCGGAGCATTGAACCGTTGGTTGGCGGCCCTGACCGAGCGTCATCCCCCACCCGCAGTCCACGGGCGTCCACAGAGGTTGCGTTATATCACTCAGATTAAGGCGCGCCCGCCGAGCTTCGTCCTATTCGCGAGCCGTCCCAGTGAAGTGCCAGCGAGCTATCTGCGCTATCTCGAAAACGGGCTGCGTGAAGATTTCAAATTTCAGGGAACGCCAATTCGCATCAATTTGCGCGCTGGCAAGAACCCTTACGTGCAAGAATAATCAGGCAAGAATAATCAGGCATGGGATGGAGAGGCGAGGCCCTACGCGGCTTGTCCTTCCCGTGCTTGGACGGTGGCACCGTTCAGGGTGCACGCCGTTTCGGCCAGGGGGATGAAGGTTTCGGCCACCTGTTCGGGGGTTGGCAGGCTTAATGGATCTTCGCCGGGAAAGGCTTCGGCGCGCATCCTGGTGCGGGTGCCACCTGGGTTGAGCAGGTTGACGCGGACCGGGGTATTTTCGAGCTCCTGCGCCCATGTCCGGACCAAGACCTCAAGTCCGCCTTTGCTGACCGCGTAAGCTCCCCAATAGGCATAGTGCCCTTCAGCGGCGCCCGAAGTGACGAATATGGCCCGGCCCGCAGGCGATAGCTTTAAAAGCGGTTCAAGGGCGCGGATGAGCCGATAATTCACCGTGAGGTTGGCGGCTAACACACGGTCCCAGTCGGCTTGATCGATATGGGAAACTGGACTTAAGGGGCCGAGAATGCCGGCATTGGCAACCAGGATATCGAGCCGGCCAAAGCGTTCGTAAAGGGAGGCCCCCATCTGGTCAATCAGGTCGAGATCGGTCAGGTCAGCGGGAAACAGGGTCGGCGTCTCATGACCGGCACGGCGGATCTCATCGTCCACATCCTCAAGCCCGCCTTGGGTGCGGGCCGTCAGAATCACATGGGCCCCTTCGCGGGCGAAGGCCTTGGCAACCGCGGCACCGATCCCGCGTGACGCACCCGTAATCAAGGCTAAACGACCAGCAAGCCGACCCTCGGGCTGACCGATTTCCTGCCCCACTGGGGTGGTCATCGCTTGCCGCCGACGATTTCGGTCAGGAAGGATAATTGGCTGTTTTCGGTGCCGTCTTCATTATCCGTCAGGCGGATCGGGTAATCACCCGAGAAGCAGGCATCACAATATTGCGGGCTCAGATTGTTGCGCGCGGATTCGCCCATGGCCCGGTAAAGCCCGTCCATGCTGAGGAAAGCCAGGGTGTCGACACCAATCACCTTGCGCATTTCCTCGATCGTCATCTGGGCTGCCATCAGTTCTTTCTTTTCCGGTGTATCAACGCCGTAAAAGCAGGGATTTTTCGTAGGTGGGGACGCAATGCGCATATGCACCTCACGCGCACCGGCATTGCGCATCATTTCAACAATTTTCACCGAGGTCGTGCCGCGTACGATGCTGTCATCAACCAAGATCACGCGTTTGCCTTCTACATGGGCGCGGTTGGCATTGTGCTTGAGCTTGACACCCAGATGGCGGATTTGGTCGCTGGGTTCGATGAAAGTGCGTCCGACGTAATGATTGCGGATGATGCCGAGTTCGAACGGGATACCGGATTCCGCTGCATAGCCGATGGCTGCAGGGGTGCCGGAATCGGGCACTGGAATGATTGCGTCGGCATCTACGCTGCTTTCACGCGCCAATTCGGCGCCGATGCATTTGCGGGTTTCGTACACGCTACGATTTTCCATTACGCTGTCGGGCCGTGCAAAATAGATATATTCGAAGATGCAATTGCGTGATTTCTGGGGTGGGAAGGGCTTAATGCTTTCGATGCCGTCTTCGGTAATGATCACCATTTCGCCGGCATCTAGGTCGCGCACGAAGCGCGCGCCGATGATGTCGAGGGCACAGGTTTCCGACGCCAGGATCCAAGCGTTATCCAATACGCCCAGCACCAAGGGCCGCACGCCGAGTGGATCGCGGATACCAATCATCGAATCAGGGGTGAGCGCCGCCAGGGAATAGGCTCCTTCCACCTGCTTGAGCGCGTCGATCATGCGGTCCAACACGCCAACATAGGTGGAGGTGGCGATCAGATGGACGATGACCTCGGTATCGGTGGTGGAGTGAAAGAGACTGCCGCGCTTGACCAGTTGACGCCGAAGATGGACCGCGTTGGTCAGGTTGCCGTTGTGGCTGATGGCAAAGCCACCGGAATCGAAATCGGCAAATAGGGGCTGGATATTGCGTTCTACCGTATCGCCGCTGGTGGAATAGCGGTTGTGGCCGATGGCGCGATCGCCGGGCAGGCCTTCAATGGCTTGTTTGGAGGAGAAATTATCGGCCACATGGCCAAGTCTGCGCAGGGAATGAAAATGGTGCCCGTCATAGGTCACCATGCCCGCCGCTTCTTGGCCCCGGTGCTGCAGGGCGTGCAGGCCAAGCGCCGTCAGTGCGGCGGCGTCGGCATGGCCGAAAACGCCGAAAACACCGCATTCCTCATGCAGTTTATCTTCGAAGGGGTCGGTGGTAAGCGGGTTATCGGCCACGGGGGTCTCCGTTCAGGCGTGGTTTATATGGTCTATTGGCTGCTTTCGATCAAGCGTTGCATATCGCGCCGCTCGGTCGGACGGTAGCCATCACGTCCAGTGGGCACGCTGGGTCCCGCCTGGGTCCGGCGTTCAGGGCTGGTAATGCGTGGAAATAAGCGACGGACATCGTCGGGAACCAGGGCCAATACCATACGTGCCCCAGTGGCCACGATGGGGATTGAACGGGCATTTTTGAACCAACCCGGCTGATTTTTAGGGCCAATAGCCCAGCTTGCGGCCATGAACAGGACGACCACGATCAACAGCCCGCGGCCCAGCCCGAACACAAACCCCAGCGTCCGGTCCAGCGCGCCGACTGCTGAGCCTTGGACGGTTTTGGATAGGTAGTGGGAAATAAGGGAGAAGATAAACAGGGAACCGAGAAAGAGCACCGCGCCGGTGGTGATGTCGGCCGCCAAGGGGAGGGAGATTATATCCCGGGCGATAGAGCGTAAGGGCAGGAAGCCGAATAAGGTCACCATCACGGCACCGGCCCAACTGGCGATTGATAGAAGTTCCTTGACCAATCCGCGGGCCAGCGCGAATAAGCCGGACAAAAGAATGATCCCAATAACGATGATATCGGTAATATTTTCCCCGTTCATCTTAGCTTTCCGTCTGTTCTGGGTGGCGCGCGCCTGGACGCCGGGAGCCTGTGGTCGGGCGATGCTGGTTTCGGTCGAGTTCAAACAGTGGGAGGAGCTCGGCGAGCACTTTTAATTCGATCGAGCGGATGCCGGGCGTCGCGCGGCCTTTGCGCTGGCCAACCTCTGGCGGGAGGATGGCCGACGTGAAACCGAGCTTGGCCGCTTCGCGTAGCCGGGCTTCGCGGGCGTTGACAGGGCGCACTTCGCCGGAAAGGCCAACTTCGCCGAAAAACAAAGTTGCTTCGGGGGCTGCCCGATCCGCGAGGGATGAGACGAGCGCGGCGGCGACGGCTAAGTCGGCGGCGGGTTCTGAGACGCGAAGGCCTCCAGCCACGCTCAAATAGACGTCATGGCCGGAGAGTTGCAGGCCACAGCGCGCATCCAGCACGGCAATGACCATAGCAAGCCGTGCCGTATCCCAGCCGACCACCGCACGCCTTGGTGCGGCGAGGGTTGAGCGCGCGACCAGGGCCTGTATTTCCACGAGTACCGGGCGGGTGCCTTCGATGCCGGCAAATACGGCGGCACCGGGTACCGGCCCGGCAGTATCTGTCGCACCTGGTCCCCGGCCTAGAAACATGGCCGAAGGATTGGCGACTTCGGCAAG
Source organism: Alphaproteobacteria bacterium (assembly GCA_047621105.1). Lineage (GTDB taxonomy): Bacteria > Pseudomonadota > Alphaproteobacteria > SMXQ01 > SMXQ01 > WHSO01. The sequence goes on along the minus strand of JBLHLO010000082.1, from coordinate 4,296 downwards.
GCCGGCGTCCGACATTTCAAAGACACCGATCTCATCGGTTGGGCCGAAACGATTTTTGACGGCACGCAGGATACGGAACTGGTGTCCGCGCTCACCTTCAAAATAGAGAACCGTATCGACCATGTGTTCGAGGACGCGTGGGCCGGCGATCTGCCCTTCCTTAGTGACGTGACCAACCATGATGACGGCAAGGGACCGTCGCTTTGCGAGGCCGATTAGGACCTGGGCTGCAGCGCGCACCTGGGATACGGTGCCGGGCGCGGAATCGAGTCCGTTGACATGCATGGTTTGAATTGAATCGATGACCAGCAGGGCAGGCATGTCACGCGCATTAAAGCCTTCGATAGTCGCAATAATATCGGCGATTGAAGTTGCGGCGGCGAGTTTGACACCGGATTCGGCAAGTCCGGTGCGTGCGGCACGCATGCGTAATTGGTCGGTCGCTTCTTCACCTGAAATATAGAGCACGCCCGCGCCCGTGTTCGCCAGGGCGGCACAGGCCTGGAGCAGAATGGTGGATTTGCCGATGCCCGGATCACCGGCGACTAAGACGGCCGAGGCCGGCACCAATCCGCCGCCGAGGACACGATCAAATTCCTTAATCCCGGTGAGGCGTCGTTCGGGGGCGGTTGCCGTACCGCGCAAGCCTTCAAGCGCCAGCATGTGGCCCTTCCCAGGAAAGACAACGCCGGCGGCGACGGGTGCAGTCGGCATTTCTTCGGTGATGGCGTTCCAGGCGCCGCAAGATTCGCAGCGTCCTGTCCACTTGCGGTGCTCGGCGCCGCATTGTTGGCAGGTATAGCGGGGTTGGACCCGGGCCACGCTCAACCCTTCCGCAGGCCTGGCGGCCTGGTCGGCTTCACCATACTTTTGGTTCCCGGTTTCAACGCGATACCTGCATCTGAATGGGTCCCTCGGCGCGGCCGTGGATAAACTGATCCACGTAATCATTGCCGGATCGGTCAATCGACTCGACCGGTCCCGACCAGATGATCTTGCCGCCATACAACATGGCGATCCTATGGGCGATCTTGCGCGCGCTGGCTAGGTCGTGGGTGATGCTTAGCGTCGTCGCCCCGAGTTCATGAACGCATTTAACGATCAGATCGTTAATGACGTCAGCCATGATCGGATCAAGTCCGGTGGTTGGTTCATCAAAGAAGATAATTTCCGGGTCTGCCGCGATGGCGCGCGCGAGCGCTACGCGCTTTTGCATGCCGCCCGACAATTCAGCCGGATAAAGCGCTCCCACTTCCGGGCCAAGGCCGACCTGGGCCAGTTTCTTGATGGCAATCTCGTGGGCCGCTTCCGGATCCATGCCGCGCGCCTGCATCAGGCCGAAAGAGATGTTTTCCCAAACACTTAAGCTGTCAAACAGGGCCGAGCCCTGGAACAGCATGCCGAATTTGAGCATCAGTTCGCCGCGCTCGGCACTGCTCATATTAATGGCATCCTGGCCGTCAATTTGGATCGTGCCTTCGTCAGGCCGGACGATGCCGAGAATAGATTTTAACAGAATCGATTTGCCGCTGCCCGAACCGCCGATCACCACCACCGATTCGCCACGTCCTACGTCGAGGTCGAGCCCGTTCAGTACCACTTTGGAGCCGAATGACTTGTGCAAGTTACGCACGCAGATCTTGAGGTGTGATGGCGTGTTCATTGGGAAAAGAACATCTCCGTGATCAGGTAATTGAAGATCAGGATCAGAATAAGTGCAGAAACCACTGCGTTGATGGTGGCGGTGCCGACGCCCTGGGCGCCGCCGCGGGAATTGTAGCCGTGGTAACAGCCCATCAGTGAGATCACAAAACCAAAGCAGGCAGCTTTGACCAGGCCCGAAACCACGTCCTTGACCTCAAGAAAATCAAAGGTGTTCTGTATGTAATTGGTCGGATTGAATCCAAGCTTGTTGACGCTGATGATATAGCCTCCGAACACGCCAATGATGTCGGCGACGAGGACCAAAAGCGGCATCATGGCCAGCCCGGCGATTAGACGTGGGGCGACCAGATATTTGAAGGGATTGGTCGATAAGGTGGTCAGCGCGTCAATTTGTTCGGTGACTTTCATGGTGCCGATCTCCGCCGCCATGGAGGCGCCGATGCGGCCGGCCACCATGAGCCCGGCAAGCACCGGGCCGAGTTCGCGTGTGATGGATAAAACGACCACGGTTGCCACAGCGCTTTCGGCAGAAAAACGCGAAAAACCTGAATAGGTTTGCAGGGCCAAGACCATGCCGGTGAAAATCGCGGTCATCCCAACCACGGGCAGGGAGTAGTAGCCGATATCGATCATTTGGCGCAGCAAGAGCCGGCCATAAAATGGCGGCGTGACACAATGGATCAGGGCACGGCCGGTAAAGATCGAGATCTCGCCGAGCGCGGTGAGGAAGCCCAGGAAAACACGGCCTACAGGTGCGAGCAGGCGTGTGAGCAAGGATTCTTCCGCTGGCGCGGTGCTGCTCACGGGCGTTGTTCTCCTAGGTAGTGCCGTTCAAAACGGCCGCCGAGCATGGTGAGGATTTCATAGCCGATAGTGCCGGCTTGGCGGGCCAGGGCATCAACGCTGTGATGGGGGCCAATCAGGTCCACAAGGGCACCGGGGTGGGCGTCTTTTGGTGGTATGTCCGTCACGTCGACTGTAATCAGGTCCATGGACACGCGCCCTACAACTGGTGCCGGAATATCACCCATATGGGCGGTGGCGACATCAGACAGTGAACGCAGGTAGCCATCGGCGTAACCCACTGCCACGGTTGCAATATGTCGACCCCGCTCAGCTCGGTGCGTCGCACCATAGCCAACGGTCCGAGGGGTGTCAATTACACGGGTTTGGAGGATTTTTCCTTGTAATTTAACGACTTGCGCCATTGGATTGGGGCCATCAGCCTGTGGTGTAATACCGTAGAGCGCCGCGCCGGGCCGTGCTAAATCGAAGTGGAAGGCGGGGTCCAGAAATATACCAGAGGAATTGGTGAGGCTTGCCCGCACTTGTCCGAGCGGCGCCAGTACCGAGAGAGCTGTGGTAAAACGTTCGAGCTGGTCACCGTTGAGCGCGTGACCCGGCTGATCGGCGCAAGCGAGATGGCTCATGATGCCGGTGAGCCGTAGCCCCCCCAACGCGCCGGGATCTGTGGCTAGAGCCACTGTCTCATCCTCGGCCAGGCCGAGCCGGGTCATCCCGGTATCGACATGCAAGAAGGCCGGTAATTCATGGCCGACGCGGGCCGCGGCTTCGCGCCAGTCTTTGATTTGCCCCGGATGGTTGAGCACCGGTGTCAAATGGGCCTCGGCAAGGGCGCCGGCACTTTCAGAGTCTACGCCGTTGAAGATGTAAATCTCAGACTCGGGCAGGATGGCGCGGAGCGCCAAGCCTTCTGCGGCTTGCGCCACGAAAAAGGTGGCACATCCCGCCTCCTTGAGGGCGCGGGCCACGGGCGCAAGGCCAAGTCCATAGGCATCAGCCTTGACCACGGCGCCGCAAGTGACGCCGGTGCCGAGCTTGGCTTGCAGCATTTTCCAATTGGCGGCGATGGCTGCAAGATCGATGGTCAGCAGCCCGCCCGCGCCGCCGACCGGCCCTGGCGTCATCTTAGAAGGGGGCATCCTGGTCCGGCAGATGCTTGTCGTCGATGAAATCGGAGAACCGCGTCAATTCGCCCGTGAACACCAGCTTGGCAGTGCCGGTGGGGCCATGGCGTTGTTTGCCAATGATGACTTCGGCGAGGTTATGGACTTCTTCCATCTTCATTTGCCATTTCTCGTGTTCTTCGGTGCCGACTTCCGGTTCGCCGCGGGCGAGATAATATTCCTGGCGGTAGATGAACATGACGACATCAGCATCTTGTTCGATGGAGCCCGATTCACGCAGATCGGCAAGCTGGGGCCGCTTGTCGTCACGATTTTCGACGGCGCGCGAGAGCTGTGATAGCGCCAGTACTGGCACGTTCAATTCTTTGGCAAGGGCTTTGAGGCTCCGGGTAATTTCGGAGATTTCCTGGACGCGGTTCTCACCTCCCTTGGCGTTGGACGGCCGCAAGAGCTGCAGGTAATCGACGATAATCATCGACAGCGCATGCTGGCGCTTGAGACGGCGTGCCCTTGTGCGCAGTTGCGACACCGATAATGCCGGTGTGTCGTCAATGAAAAAGGAAAGCCGCGAAAGTTCTTGGTTGGCTTCGACGACGCGTTGGAATTCGTCGTTGGACAGCTCGCCTTTGCGAATACGGTCGGAGGGAACGCCGGAAGCTTCTGCCAGGATACGTGTCGCCAGTTGCTCCGCCGACATTTCAAG
>JBLHLO010000081.1:0-8816 GCA_047621105.1 Alphaproteobacteria bacterium | reverse complement strand
ACTTGCTCGATCAGTTGGGGGGAAACTGATTCCCCGACGAAATCGCCAATCGCATCGGTCGGATCGCTTCGCAAGTGTAGAACGTCAACATTGGCCCCGAATTTCTGACCAAGCGCGAAAGCGGCGGCCAGAGTGTTTGGCGCCCCTTCGGCATCGGCCAACGGCACAAGAATGGTCTTGATCGGCATAATTTTTCTCCCCCAGTACGGGCCCGCTTGGCGGCCCAAACCCACAAGATTTATAAGGTTACAATGTATAATTAGAGTTTTTGCCCTCGATTACAAGGGGGCTAAATAGTAGTGCGCCGTTATGTATCCGGATCGTCGTCAAAACTGGCACGATGTTCCATGACGCCTTCCGGGTCTTGGTGAATGATCACCCCTGAGCCCGGGAAGGCCGCGCGCACCTTTGCTTCAACATCGTCGGAGATTTCATGGGCCCGCAAGAGCGAGATATTATTATCAAGCTCGAGATGGAATTGAATGAATGAACGCGGTCCGGCGGATCGAGTACGCAGGTCGTGGATGTCCCGCACTTCGGGATGGGCCATGGCAATGTCGATCACCTTGCCCCGATCCTCTGCCCCCAATTCGCGATCCATCAACTCATGCAAGGCGTTGCGAACGATCTGCCACGCATTCCAAAGCAGATAAAGGGCGATGGCCACACCAAACAAGGGATCGAAGACAGAAGTGCCAAAATTGGCGCTGATCAGCAGCGACACGATCACACTGCCATGAATCAGGATATCACCCTTGTAATGGAGGGAATCGGCACTGATGGCGAGCGACTTGGTACGTTTGACCACATAGGTTTGAAAGCCAACCAAGGCCAACGTGGCAATAATCGCAAAGACCATCACCGCGATGCCAACTTCATGGCGGGCGATGGCGGCCGGGGTAATCACCCGGTCAATCGCTTCAATCACCAAAAATAGCGATGATCCGGCAACAAACGCCGCCTGGCCAAGCCCGGCCAGGGGTTCGAGTTTGCCATGGCCAAAACGGTGTTCGGTATCGGCTGGCTTTAGTGCATTACGCACGGCGATCAGGGTAATCAGCGAGGCGCCGACATCCATCAACGAATCGATCAAGGTAGACAGCACGGAGACCGAGCCGGTGACCCCCCAAGCCATGCTCTTGGCGGCAATCAAAATGACCGCAACCACAACCGAAGCCGCGGTCGCAATACGCAGCAGCCGCGTGGTTTCAGGTCGAATCTGGTCATAGGAATGGGTTGCTGGGGAATGGGTGGCAGCACCTGTTGGCTGATCACCAGGCGGCGCAGGTGAGGCGCTCATGGATAAAGCCTCCCTACGGTCCAGCCCTTGCCATCGCCCTCTTGAGGGCGCTGGAAATAGATGCGTTCATGGAGCCTGAATGGTCGGTCGAGCCAGAACTCGATCGCCTGGGGCAAAACCCGGTAACCCGACCAGTGTGGCGGACGTGGAACGTCAATGCCTTCAAACTTAAGGCTGAAATGCGCGAAGCGGCGTTCCAGATCGAACCGTTCATTCATCATTTCCGATTGGCGCGACGCCCATGCCGCGACCTGGCTATCGCGCGGACGCGAGGCAAAATAGGCATCGGCCTCTGCATCCGTCACCACCTCAACCTCACCATCAATACGAATTTGGCGTTTCATGCTCTTCCAGAAAAAAACAAGGGAGGCTTGCTGGCGCGCGCCGATCTCAAGCCCCTTGCGGCTCTGAAAATTGGTGTAAAAGACGAAACCGCGCTCATCACGACCCTTGAGCAGAACCATCCTGACCGAAGGCACACCATGCCCATCTGCCGTAGCGCAGGCCATGGCATTGGCGTCTTTTTCATGGGCCCAGGCGTCACGATACCATTCGTCGAAGAGTTCTAACGGGTCGGAACGTTCCAGCCTTGCCGTGCCTTCATCCATTGATTATGTCCAAGAAATGGCGTGATCTACTTAACCGCATTGCATCAATGGTATAAAATGTATCCGATTGAGCCTCCCGCTGCAGGTTTTTTCTAAGGTCTATGCCATGGGAAGTACCCATTCAAAAAATCCACAGGTGCAAACCGTTCGCAGTTGAACACCGCCTGAGGAGCCCAAGAGAAGCCGATGAATCGTTTTAACATCACCCGCTTACTCGCCATCTTCGTCATCGTCATGCCGTTGATGGCATGTGAAACCACTGGCAAGGATTCCGATGGCGACAATGGCGGTGCGAAGCTCGGGACGCAACTTGGCACTGTACTCGGTGCACTAGGGGGCGCCATCCTTGGTTCCCAGATTGGCACAGGGAACACCCGTGCCGCGGCAACGGCGGCAGGTACTGTCCTCGGGGGCTATTTCGGCCGTCGGCTCGGTCGCATGTTCGATACGCGCGACCGTACCCTACAAGAACGCACGGCAGAAAAGGCCATGGCTGAACCGGTTGGCAAACCCGTCTCCTGGTCTAACCCCGACAGCGGCAATTCCGGCAAGGTCACGCCGCTCAAGGAAGTGACCCGGCCCACGGATGGGGCCACCTGCCGCGAATTCGAGCAAACCGTCACTACCAAAGATGACCGCACAGCATCAGAGACCGGCACTGCCTGCCGGGCTGCCGACGGTACTTGGAAGGTCTCAAACTGACACCATCGCTCAGGATCACCGCCGACCCCTAAATTCTACGCCGTTCGGCCTCATACCCCTGCCCAGCGGAGTTTGATCACTCCCCTCTTTCGTGTAGGATGCCGCGCAACTGACAGAGGGCCAGACAAGCCCCACAACGTATTTTTGAGGAATACAATGGCCACGGGCAACGGATTACTCGCCGGAAAGAAGGGCTTGGTGATGGGGGTCGCAAATGACCGATCAATCGCCTGGGGCATTGCCAAGACTGCCGCCGAAAACGGCGCGAGCTTGGCCTTCAACTACCAGGGTGACAATCTTAAAAAGCGCGTCGAACCGCTCGCCGCATCGCTCGGTTCTGATCTCGTGCTGCCGTGCGACGTGACCGACGAAGCTTCCATGAATACCCTGTTCGCAACCATCAAGGATAAATGGGGTGGGCTTGATTTTCTGGTCCATTGCATCGCCTTTTCAGATAAGGACGAATTGACCGGCGGCTACATCGCCACTTCGCCTGATAACTTTGCGCGGACCCTTAGTATTTCCTGCTACTCCTTCACGGCACTGGCCCGACGCGCCTCCGAACTTATGAGCGATGGCGGTTCCATGCTGACACTCACCTATTACGGGGCGGAAAAAGTTATCCCCCATTACAATGCTATGGGTGTGGCCAAAGCAGCGCTGGAAGCCAGCGTGCGGGCGATGGCTGTCGATCTCGGCAGACGCCAGATCCGCGTCAACGCCATTTCTGCTGGACCGATCAAGACATTAGCCGCGAGCGGCATTGGTGATTTTCGCCATATCCTCAAATGGAACGAATACAACGCGCCCTTGAAGCGCACCGTAAGCATTGAAGAAGTTGGTAAGGCCGGCACCTTCCTTTTGTCGGATTGGGCCAGCGGCATCACCGGCGAAGTGCTGCATGTTGATGCGGGTTATCATGTTGTCGGCATGAAGGCCGTGGATGCCCCCGATATCGCCACCGTCTAGAGGCGGACCAAACCATGTCAGACAATACATTCGGACACCTGTTCCGCATCACTACCTGGGGCGAAAGCCACGGGCCGGCAATCGGCTGCACGGTTGACGGCTGTCCGCCGGACATTCCGCTGAATGAAGCCGACCTTCAGGTGTGGCTCGACAAGCGCCGCCCCGGACAAAGCCGTTTCACCACCCAGCGCAAGGAAACCGACACTGTACAGATTATGTCCGGCACCTTTGAAGGTGTGACCACCGGCACCGCCATCAGTCTAATGATTGAAAACGAAGACGTGCGATCCAAGGATTACACCGACATCAAGGACAAGTTCCGTCCCGGCCACGGCGACTATACCTATTGGAAAAAATATGGTTTGCGCGATTATCGTGGTGGCGGCCGGTCGAGCGCGCGCGAAACGGCAATGCGCGTCGCCGCCGGTGGCGTCGCCCGCAAAGTGTTGGGCGCAGACGTAACCATTCGTGGCGCCCTCATTCAAGTCGGCCCCCATGCCATCGACCGGGCCCGCTGGGACTGGGCGGAAGTGGACAATAATCCTTTCTTTTGCCCCGACCCGGTGATGGCCAAGGAATGGGAAGGCTATCTTGATAGCGTACGCAAATCGGGCTCCAGTACTGGTGCCATTATCGAAGTGGTTGCCTCGGGCGTGCCGGCGGGCCTGGGGGCGCCGGTCTATGGCAAGGTCGAAAGCGATCTCGCCGCCGCCATGATGAGCATCAACGCCGTCAAAGGGGTTGAAATCGGCGCGGGCTTCGGCGCCGCCGCGCTGTCGGGTGAAGAAAATGCCGATCAGATGCGCATGAAGGATGGCAAGGTCAGCTTCCTGTCGAACAATGCCGGCGGTGTGCTGGCCGGCATCACCACCGGCCAGGATGTCATCGTGCGTTTTGCGGTCAAGCCCACCAGTTCGATCCTTACGCCGATGAAAACCGTCAACACGGCCGGGGAAAACACCGAAATTTCGACCAAGGGCCGCCACGATCCTTGCGTCGGCATCCGCGGCGTCCCGGTGGGCGAGGCAATGATGGCCAATGTGTTGGCCGATCACCTGCTGCGCCACCGTGCGCAGTGCGGAGAAACGTCTTAGCGCTGAAAGGCCGCCGCCAATTCGACATGGCGCGTCCAGACGAATTGATCTACCGGCATTACGGGACCGATTTCGAATCCACCTTCGATAAGGATACGTGCATCGCGCGCAAAACTGGTCGGATTACACGATACCGCTACTGCGAGCGGCACCTTGCTGGCCGCAATTTCCTTTGCCTGTACCGGGGCGCCGCCACGCGGCGGATCAAACAACACGGCATCAAAATTTTTGAGCTCACTTGCGCTCAACGGGCGTCGTTCCAAGTCACGGGCCGTGGCTGTCACCCGTTCGCCCAAACCTGAACCACGTGCCGCCCTATTAAGCGCCGCGATCAAATCGCTCGCCCCGTCGAAAGCCGCAACCCGGCGGGTTTTAGCCAAGGGAAACGTAAACGTCCCTGCCCCAGCGTAGAGGTCTGCCACCCGTGCCCCTTCGGGCACGCGTGCGGTGACCTGGGCAACCAGTGCGCGCTCGCCTTCATCACTTGCCTGTAAAAAAGCAAGCGGCGGTAGTGCGACGCTGATGCCCCCAAAATTAGCCCGAATAGGTTGGCGTTCGACCACAGTCTCGGGCGCATCGCGTTGGGGCCGGCGGCCACGCGTCAAGCTTTGCCAGCTGATGCGGGCGATCCCGGCATCTTCGGCAAACCGGGCGAGGCGTTCGTATAAATTGCGATTGAGTGGCGCGGCCAAACGCAATACGACGTCGAGCACACCATCTACCAATTGCACCTCGACCTCGGCCCGCGCACCTGGGGCCAAGCGATCGACCAAGAATGCCTTCAAGGGCGCAACAAACGCGAATAGTTGCGGCGCCAGCGCCGGACACTGATCCATACCAACGATCATGTGCGAGCCCTGAGAATGAAAACCGATCACGACGCCGGCCTGGGTGCGGGCAGCAAACAGGCGCGCCCGACGGCGGCTCGCACCCGGCACGCGGTGAAGCGGGCCGACATTGGCCGCAACCCCTTCGCGGGCAAGGGCGTCGGCGACGATTTCGCGTTTCCAGTTTTCATAAATGCCGTCCCCCATATGCTGGGCCGCGCAGCCACCGCAGGTGCCAAAATGGGCACATGCGGGGATAGCCCGGCCAGGCGCTGGGGTGAGAACCGCGTCCAGTGTTGCGCGCCGGCCCGCGACGCCCGCCGCTTGCAGAGCACCCACCCGCACCTTTTCCCCGGGCAACGCACCGCTCACGAACACGGCCTCACCCGATGAATCGCGACCGATACCATCGCCGTGCGCACCCAAGTCCCTGATCTCTAGGTCGATCTTGTCGCTCACTCGTTCACCGCCGCGATCAAATATTCAACGTTTCCATCGGCCCCGGTGATCGGGCTTTCGGTAATGCCCAACACGCGCCAGCCCATGTTCTCCGTCACCCAAGCCCGGATACGGCTCACCACCTCATCGCGCAAGGCTTGGTCGCGCACGATGCCGCCCTTACCCACCATGCCTTTGCCAACTTCAAACTGCGGTTTGATCAGCGCCATCAGATGCGCACCTGGCCGGGCCAGGGCCATGGCCGCCGGCAACACCAGTTCCAAGCCGATGAAGCTTGCATCGCAAACGACCATATCAACGGCCTCGGGAATATCCGCCGCGGTCAAGTTGCGGGCGTTCACGCCTTCCATCAGCACCACCCGGTCATCGGTGCGTAGCTTCCAGGCAAGCTGGCCCTTGCCGACATCAACCGCATAAACGCGCACAGCCCCATTGGTCAGCAAAACATCGGTGAACCCGCCGGTCGAAGAGCCGACGTCGATGGCCACCGTACCGGTCACATCAATGCCGAAATGGGCCAACCCATGGGCCAATTTTAGACCGCCCCGCGATACCCAGGGATGGGGCTGGCCGCGCACTTCGAGCGCGGTTTCGGGATCAATCCTGATGCCCGGTTTTTCGAGCTTCTTCTCACCGGAAAAGACCTTACCTGCCATGACCATGGCCTGGGCCTTGGCCCGGGTCTCAATCAACCCGCGATCCACCAGAAGCTGATCAAGGCGCGGGCGCTCCCGCTTAGGCGCAGGCATATCTACAAGACATGGCGATTACGGAAAGAACCACGGAAATAACTGGGGCAGGGAAAACCCGTCACGCGCGGCGCTCCACAACAAAATTTGCTACATCACGCAACAGCTTGGCGCGGGTGCCGAACGGCTCCAGATGCGCCGCGGCTTGATCAGCTAACAGGCGGGCCCGCGCACGCGTCTCATCGGCGCCCAAAGCCGCAACGAAGGTCGCCTTACCGCGCGCCGCATCCTTGCCGGTCGTCTTACCCATGATGCCCGCATCGCCCTCGACATCCAGTAGATCGTCGGCCATCTGAAAGGCAAGGCCGAGATCATGAGCATAAGCCGCCAATGCTCGGCGTTCGCCATCACTGGCACGACCAAGGATTGCTCCCGCATCGCATGCAAAAGCGATCAATGCCCCGGTCTTCAACCGTTCAAGATGGGCGATTTCGCCTGCGTCCATGTCCTTATCCTCGGCGGCAAGGTCAAGCATTTGCCCCCCCACCATGCCGCGTGCGCCTGAGGCAATGGCGAGGCTCGATACCAGTGCCACGCGAACGGCTGCATCCGGGTGCGTTGCCGGATCGGTGAGAACCTCGAAAGCGAGGGGCATCAGCGCATCCCCGGCCAGCACCGCCGTCGCTTCGCCGAATTTGATATGACACGACGGCTTGCCACGGCGCAGAGGGTCATCATCCATACAGGGCAAGTCATCGTGAATCAGCGAATAGGTATGAATGAGTTCGACCGCAATACCGGCGCGCACGGCTACCGCTTCGGGCACTTCGAACAGTGCCGCAGTGGCGATCACCAGAAATGGGCGCAAACGTTTGCCGCTCCCCAAAGTCGAATAGCGCATGGCTTCAAACAAACGCGCCTCGGCACCTGCGCTATCGCCTTCAGGAAGGAGCGCACTTAAGGCATCTTCGACGGCATGCGCTGCGCGCGTCATCGCTATTTCAAGGGTTTGTGTGCCCGAGGCGTTCTCGGCGACCATCAGAGCATACTCAGCCGATATCGGCGGGTTCGACGCCTTCGGGGCCGGACGACCCGAGTGAAATCTTGTCGACCTTGGCTTTGGCTTCCGCCAACTTCTTTTCGCAATGCGCCTTGAGCTGTGCCCCGCGTTCATAGGCCGTGATTGCTTGGTCAAGCTTGATACGCCCGTCTTCAAGCTCGCGCACGATGGTCTCAAGCTCACCGAGGGCATCCTCGAAGCTCATCCCGGCGATATCCTTGTCACCCTTACTTTCGGCTTTTGCCATACTGTCCGCCCGTGTCAAATTTGGCCATTCTTGCTCGTCGGCAGTTTAGGAAACGCGCAGCGCCCCGGCAAGCACAGCTGATCAAGGTGCCACCAGCGCCGTCACATGCGCCACGGCCGAGGCCGCCAGCGCATCAAGATCATAACCGCCCTCCAAGAAAGTGACCACGCGGCCGGCACAACTGGCCTCAGCCTGGTGGCGAATTTCCGTACTCAGCCAAGCAAAATCTGCCACCTCGAGCTGCATCATCGAAAGCGGGTCCTTGCGATGGCCATCGAATCCGGCAGATACCAAGATCAATTCCGGCTCAAACGCCGCCAGCGCGGGGAGCAGCCGCTCAGACCAGGCGGCGCGAAAGTCCCTGCCCGTGCTCTGATGCGCAAGCGGCGCATTGAGGATGGGGCATGGGCCGTCTTCGGAATGGGCGCCGGTACCTGGGTAATTGGGATATTCATGACTGGAGGCAAAGAACAGGCCCTTCTCGCCACGAAAGATATCCTCGGTTCCATTGCCGTGATGCACGTCAAAATCGAGCGCGGCAATACGGTCGATGCCATGCACGGCGCGGGCATGAAAGGCCGCCACGGCCAGGTTGTTGAACAGGCAAAAGCCCATGGCCCGCTCACGGGTGGCGTGATGGCCGGGCGGGCGCATGGCACAAAAGGCGTTATCGGCTCGGCCCTCAAGCACCGCATCAACCGCAGCAATGCCCGCCCCGGCTGCCCGCAGGGCGGCGGCCTCCGAGCCCGGCGTCACCACCGTGTCATTGTCGAGATAGGCGTATCCAGCCGCCGGCACTGCCTCTAGGACCGTGGCGATCATGGCGGGGGTATGCACCCGGACCAGGGCCGCTTCCGTCAC
>JBLHLO010000080.1:0-8832 GCA_047621105.1 Alphaproteobacteria bacterium | reverse complement strand
GTCGAAGCTGAACGCCTGCGCACGCTGGGGGCACAGACCGTGACAACGCCGGGTAACCTCAAATTTGCGGCCGGGCCACTGCCCCATGACGAACAAGCCTTGCGCATATTTCGCGACATGACCAAAGGGCGGACCATATGGGTCATGTCGTCTAGCCATGAAGGGGAAGAAGAAATCGCCGCTTATGTTCATAAGCGCGTCGCCCAGGACACCGATCGATTACTCACCGTGATCGTCCCCCGTCATCCGCCGCGCGGGGCAAGCATCACAAACAAGCTTCGCGCCCTCGGGTATAAGGTCGCGCGACGCAGCGCCGATGAACCGGTCACACCCCAAACCGATATCTATGTCGCCGACACACTGGGCGAGCTTGGCCTGTTTTACCGTGCGGCTGAAGTCGCCTTCATCGGGGGATCATTGATCCCCCACGGCGGTCAAAACATTCTTGAACCCGCCCGGCTCGGCGCCGCCGTACTGCACGGTCCACATATGGAAAACTTCCGCGCCATTGTCGATGAAATGTCGGCCAAAGGCGCTGCATATGAAGTTGCCGACGCCGAAGAACTGGTCAAGGCCCTCTCCAAACTGCTGACCAACACCGAATTGCGCCGTGAAATCACCATCAGCGCCGAGCGCATCGCTACGGCCAAGGATTCTATCCTCAATACGGTCATTGGACAGTTGGAGCCGGTGCTGGCCGGCCTCGCCCGACGGGCCGATCCCGGTGAAACGACAGCGCCTATCCCCGTCTCTACACCCGCCTCCACGCCGCATGAAGGCGCCTGAATTCTGGCAAACCGGACGGGGTCCCTGGCCCCGGCTGCTCGCTCCGCTGGGTTATGTCTTCGGCGCCCTGGGGGGCGCCCGGCGTGCCCTCGTCTCCCCGGCTCGGGCATCGGTACCAGTGATCTGCGTTGGTAACCTAACCGCGGGTGGCACCGGCAAAACGCCGGTGGCGATCACCCTTGCAGCACATCTCAAGACATTAGGCGCGTGCCCGCATTTCCTCACCCGCGGCTATGGCGGCGCCCTCACGGGCCCGATCCAAGTTGATACTGCCCGTCATTCAGCGCGTGAGGTCGGCGATGAAGCCTTATTGCTTGCCCATGCGGCCCCCACCTGGGTAGCAGGCGATCGGCACGCCGGTGCCGATGCCGCAATTGCCGCAGGCGCTGATCGCCTTATCCTCGACGATGGTTTTCAAGATGCCCGGCTCGCCAAGGATATCTCCCTGATCGTCATTGATGGGACAGCAGGCTTCGGCAATGGACGAGTAATTCCGGCCGGACCGTTGCGCGAAACCCTAGCAGAAGGCCTGGCGCGTGCCCAAGCCGCCATTATCGTTGGAACCGATAAGGCAGGCATCCGGCAAACCATCACAGCCCTTCAGCCAAACCTGCAGGTATTTGCCGCACATCTGCAACCGGCACCTGAAGCGGCGGCCTTAAAAGGGGTCCGCGTGCTCGGCTTCGCCGGTATTGGACGGCCCGAAAAATTTGCTAAGACGCTCCACGCTCTTGGCTGCGAAATTGCCGATTTCATCGGCTTTGCCGATCATCATCCCTATAACGACAATGATCAGAAAATGCTGCGTGAACGTGCCGGGGCGCTGAGTGCACAACTCGTCACCACCGCCAAGGATGCCGTACGCCTATCGGCGGCGATGCGCGATACGGTGAAGGTGGTGGAAGTTTCGGCCATGTTTGACGACACGGCAGCGCTCACGGAAGTGATCGCGCCTCATCGGTAATCGGCGGCACCAGCAGGGCCGGGTCGAGACGGGTCAGAAAAAGATTCACCCGCCAATCGAGATGCGGGCCGGTCGCCCGCCCGGTCCCGCCAAGCGTGCCAATGACATCGCCCTGCTTGACCGCATCACCCGTTTTGACAATCACAGTTTTCATATGTGAATAGACACTGTTGAGTCCATAACCGTGATCGATCAACACGGTACCGCCGGTAAAATACATATCCCGTTCCGCAATTCGTACGGTGCCATCAGCGGTAGCGACGATCCGCGTGCCCACGGGCGCGGCGACATCGACACCGAAATGGGGACGCCGGGGCTTGCCATTCAATATCCGCTGGCTGCCATAAACACCGGAGATACGCCCCTTGGCCGGCCAGATGAAGCCAGTATCGAACATCGCCCGGTCGGTATCCTTGAGCCGCGCCTGTTTGATGGCCGCGCCTTCGGTACGAATACGCGCCAATACGGCGGGGGGCGGCGTCACCATCTTGCGCGGCAATCCGTTGATGCGCTGAACGCGGTAGCGGCGCTTTTTGACCGTAATCTTCTGCGCAAGGCGTTGGCCGTTTGGCAAAATGGCGACCAGTTTTGCCGCGGGCGCTGCATCGCGCCCAAACCCCAATAAGAATCGCCCGTCTGCGCGCAGCCGCACCGGCTTACCGTCCAGACTGATGCGCGTGCCGGCCGGCGCCCGGCCGATGACCAAGCCACCCTGGATAAACTTACCTTCCATCACCAACGGAGAGGGGTTCGGTTCCGCCCCCTTGGCGCGGCCGAGCAATGACAGCGCCAGCATGGGAACCAGCAAGATGAGAAAATCGGTTTTGGTCCAACGTCTCATAACAGCCTCCCCTGGGAGCCGTCGCCTTTGATGGCTCCCTTCTGGGTTTTCACTTTGGTTTTGGTTTTAGGCATCGATTTGGGTTTCGATGTGCCCGTGCCGCCCGTGCCAATGACCGCTGGTAGCGTACCATCCTTGAAACCGATTGCCACATCCATGCCGGGGTGGGTATCCGCCGCTGCCATAATGGCCCGGCCATCGGCACCGCGCACCACGGCAAAGCCGCGCGCCAAAACGTTTTCATAGGAATAGCTGGTCAGCAGGGCGGCAAGTTGGGTGAGCCGTCCTTCGGCCTCCTGCATTGTGCGCCCGCCTTCGCGGGCCAGGCCCCGGGCGGCCGCTTGCGCCCGCTCACGGCCATGGGTAATGGTCAGTTGGAGCGCCCGAGGACTGAGCCCTGCCGCCGCCTGACCGAGCGCCGCCCGGCGCGCCGCAATCAACGCCCCACCCGCTTGGCCCAGACGTTCGGTGCGATCATCAAGTTTCTGCGTCGCTTCTTCGACCAACCGGCGGGGATTCCCGGCAATGCGCCAAAGCTGGCCAAGCGCCGACCGCGCATCGGCAAGACTGCGAGTCATGGCGGCAGTCAGCCGGGCGCTGTCATCACGCACCTGGGCCATCAAATCCATCCGCACAGGCACCGCCATTTCGGCTGCCGCCGTTGGCGTCGGCGCACGCACATCGGCGGCAAAATCGATCAGCGTCACATCGGTCTCATGCCCGACGGCGGAAATTAGCGGGATGGTGGACGCCGCGGCGGCGCGGACCACCACTTCTTCATTAAATGCCATCAAGTCTTCGAGCGAGCCCCCACCCCGCGCGACGATGATCAGATCAGGGCGCGCGATTGGCCCACCGGGCACCAGGGCGTTGAACCCGTCAATCCCCGCCGCCACTTCTTCCGCCGCGCCCTTACCCTGAACGCGCACCGGCCAAATCACCACATGGCGTGGAAAACGATCGGCAAGACGATGAAGGATATCGCGGATCACCGCCCCGGTCGGTGAGGTCACAACACCGATGACGCTGGGCAAGAAGGGGAGTTTCTGTTTACGGTCCTCATCGAATAAGCCCTCGCGTTCGAGCTTCTTCTTGCGTTCCTCGATCAGTTTAAGAAGCGCGCCCTCACCCGCCAGCTCAATATCCTCGACAATCAATTGGTAGCGCGATTGCGGCCCATAGGTGGTGATCCGCCCGGTCACGATCACTTCCATGCCGTCTTCGGGGCGCACCGACAACCGTCCGGCGACCCCCTTCCAGCAGACCGTGGCAATAATCGAATCGACGTCCTTGAGATCGAGGTAAAGATGCCCGGAACCAGGGCGCCTAAGCCCTGAGATTTCGCCGCGCACCCGCACCCGGCCAAAATTATCCTCAATCGCGCGCTTGATCGCGCCCGCGATCTCGGTAACCGTGAACACAGGAAGATTAGGCCCCGGACCAGGGGCGTTAGATGAGGCGTCGGATGGGCCGTTGGGCGGGAACAAGGGTTCAGCCATGAAACTCTCTTAAAGCGGTCGGGTAAATGATGTTACAAGACCCATCGTGAGGGTCCAAGGAAACCGTTCAAGGGCCATAAAAGATAGGGGATTCAGGGATGCGGGTTCTGGTAATCGGGTCGGGCGGGCGTGAACACGCGCTGTGCTGGACTTTGGCGGCATCCTCGCTGACCGATACGCTCTATTGCGCGCCGGGTAATGCCGGTATCGCACGCGAGGCCGAATGCGTGGACATCAAAGTCGACGATCTTCCCGCCATCCGTGCTTTTGTTAAAAACAATGCCATCGACCTGGTGGTGGTTGGGCCGGAAGCGCCGCTGGTGGCCGGGTTGGTCGATCAATTGCGCGAAGACGGGGTCCGGGCCTTCGGGCCAACGGCGGCAGCGGCCCGGCTCGAAGGCTCTAAGGGCTTTACCAAGGATATCTGCGCGAAATACGGGATTCCCACCGCGCGTTATGCCCGCTTTACCGATCTGGAAAAGGCCCGCGCCTATCTCCAGAAGACCGGCGTGCCGACCGTGATCAAGGCCGATGGCCTGGCCGCCGGCAAGGGCGTGATCATGGCCGAAACCATGGCTCAAGCCAACGCCGCGCTATATGACATGCTGGCCGACAATCGTTTCGGCGCCGCCGGAGCCGAGGTGGTGATTGAAGACTGGCTGCACGGCGAAGAAGCGAGCTTCTTTGCCCTGGTCGATGGTGAAAATGCGCTACCGCTCGCCGCTGCCCAGGACCACAAGCGGGTCGGCGATGGCGATACCGGGCCCAATACCGGCGGCATGGGGGCCTACTCCCCTGCCTCCATCCTCACCGAAGCGATGACGGCCCGCGTCATGGATGAAATCATCACCCCCACCGTCAAGGCCATGCAGGACATGGGCTGCCCCTATACCGGCGTGCTCTATGCCGGGTTGATGATCACCGACACCGGGCCCCAGTTGATCGAATACAACGCCCGCTTCGGTGATCCCGAATGCCAGGTGCTGATGGCGCGGCTGATGTCCGACCTATTGCCGGCCTTGGTGGCGGCAAGCGAAGGCGGGCTCAAGCATATGGATTTGCGCTGGTATGACGATGCGGCGCTGACCGTGGTCATGGCCGCCAAAGGCTATCCCGACGCTTATGACAAAGGCAGTGAAATCCGGGGAATTGAGAAAGCCGAAGCCATCGACGGCGTCACCGTCTTCCATGCCGGCACCGCCATGGACGGCGCTAAACTGGTCGCCACCGGCGGACGGGTGCTAAATGTCACGGCGCGCGCGCCAACGATCAAAGAAGCACAGGCCAAAGCCTATCAAGCGGTGGATTGCATCGATTGGCCGGGCGGCTTTTGCAGGCGGGATATCGGGTTTCGCGCGATCGACTAACGCCTTACCTTAAAGAACCCCTTCAGCAATTCCCCGCATTCCCCTTCGCGCAATCCGCTGATCACTTCCGGCCGGTGGAAACAGGTCTTTTGCGCAAACACCCGTGCGCCATGATCGACGCCGCCGCCCTTCGGATCGGGTGCGCCGTAATAGACGCGGCGCAGGCGCGCGAATGAGATTGCCGCCGCGCACATGGCGCAGGGCTCCAACGTCACGTAAAGATCGCAATCGCCCAACCGTTCCGCGCCGAGCTTTTTGGCGGCGGCGCGGATCGCCAACATCTCCGCATGGGCCGTCGGATCAGATTGGGCGCGGGTCAGGTTATGCCGCCGGGCGAGGATTTCGCCGCTTTGCCCATCGACAATCACGGCGCCCACCGGCACCTCCCCCCGGCCCGCCGCACGGCGGGCATACGTAAGGGCTATACCCATATAATCGGGGCGCAAAGCGGGACGTTGTCTGGGTTTCTTCATGGCCCGAGAGTGGCCCGGGAAGCATTTGCCTGCAAGGGGCAACGGCCCTACTCTCGCCCCCATGAAGGACGATAAAAAATCCCTGCGCCCGCTGATCGGCCTGACCCTCGACCTTGATGCGGGCGGGCCTGAGGGCTATTCCAAGTTCCCGTGGTATGCGCTGCGCCAGAACTATTGTTCGGCGGTGAGCGCGGCCGGCGGGTTGCCTGTAGCCCTGCCCCATGAGGCGGATTTGGCCGAAGACATGGCCGCGCGCCTCGACGGATTGATCGTTACCGGCGGCGCGTTTGATGTCGACCCGGCCCTGTTTGGCGCGCCTGATCGCCATGACAGCGTGATCCTCAAGCCCGGGCGCACCGGTTTTGAGCGCGCCGTCACGGCGGCGGCGCTGGCCCGGGATATCCCGGTGCTGGGCATTTGCGGCGGCGAACAATTGCTCAACGTGCTGCTCGGCGGCACGCTGATCCAGCATATCCCCGACGCCATCCCTGATGCGTTGGCCCATGAACAACCCAACCCCCGCGACGAGCCCGGCCATGACATCGACATCATCCCCGGCACCCGGCTGCATTCAATCGTCGGGACGACCAAAATGTCGGTCAATTCCGCCCATCATCAGGCGGTCAAGGATGTCGGCCCGGGGATTGTGATTAATGCCCGCGCGCCTGACGGGGTGATCGAAGGCATCGAAGATCCTGCCAAACGCTTTTGTATCGGTGTCGAATGGCACCCGGAATTTTCCATCGATCCCGGCGATCACAAACTGATGCAAGCCTTCATCGCCGCCAGCAAGGCTCCATGACATGACCCGGGGACCCCAAAAGCCGACACCACGGACACCGGTGGCACCAGCGGCACCGGCGGCACCGGCGGCGGAAACATCCGCCACGCCGGAACGCATTGCCCGGCGCATTGCTAGGGCCGGCATCTGTTCCCGGCGCGATGCGGAAAAGCTGATTGTGGCCAGCCGCGTCACCGTCAACGGCGCGGTGATCACCAGCCCGGCGCTCAACGTCACGGCGCGGGATGTCATCACTATTGATGGCGCGACCCTGCCCCAGGCGGAAGCCACGCGGCTGTTCCGCCTGCACAAACCCAAGGGCCGCATCACATCGGCGCGTGATCCAGAAGGTCGGCCCACCATTTACGAAGATTTACCGATGGGTCTGCCCCGGCTGATTACCGTCGGGCGGCTCGATTATAATACCGAAGGGCTTTTGCTGATGACCAACGACGGCGCGCTGGCGCGGGCGCTGGAACTGCCGTCAACCGGCTGGCCGCGGCGCTATCGGGTGCGCGCCTTCGGGGCGGTCGATGAGGCGGCCCTGACAAGGCTGGCGGACGGCATTACCTTAGAGGGTATCCACTACGGACCGATCGAGGCGAAGCTGGAAAGCAGCAAGGGCGCCAATGCCTGGCTCAACCTGACCATCAGCGAAGGCAAGAACCGTGAGGTGCGTAACGTGCTCGCCCATCTCGGGCTTGCGGTCAACCGGTTGATCCGTGTGAGTTTCGGGCCATTCCAGCTCGGTTCCCTCATCACCGGCGCAATCGAGGAAGTGCCGCGCAGTGTCCTGATGGACCATTGCAGCGCCATGTTGGGTGGCAATGCCGACACCCGGGTGACACCCGATACGAATATAACGGGGCCGACAAAGGAACGCGGCTCCAGCAAAACGCCGCCGCCCAACAAGGCTCCCCCGCCGCGCCACAGAAGCCCGAAAGCGACAAAGCCAACCACCAAAAAGACTGCGGAACGAAAGACTGCGGAACGAAAGACTGCGGAACGAAAGACTGGCGGACGAAGCTCTGCGGCACGAAACCCTAAAGGACCAACCGGTGCGCATCGTCGCCGGACGCCATAAGGGCCGCGCGCTTAAAGCGCCCAAGGGATCCGTCACACGGCCGACTGCGGCCCGCGCCCGCGAAGGCCTGTTCAACATGTTGGTCCATGGGGGCTTCGGCGACGAGGGTGGATCGGTGCTTACGGATGCGCACGTGCTTGAAGCTTTCGCCGGCACCGGCGCCTTTTCCTTCGAAGCGCTGTCGCGAGGCGCGGCAGCGGCGACGCTTTTGGATTTGGATGAAAATGCGATTGAGGCGGCGCGCGAAAATGCCCGTGCCCTTGATGAGCGCGACAGCACGACGATCATCCGCATGGATGCGGTGCGCCCCCGGTCCCCGCGCAATGGCGCGCATGATTTGGTGTTTCTTGACCCGCCCTATGGCACCAAACTGGGCATTCTTGCGCTGCACGCGCTCTGCACCAAGGGTTGGATCGCCCAAGACGCGCTGGTCATCATCGAGGTCGGCGCCAAAGAGGCCTTCGCGCCGCCCGAAGGCTTTACGGCAATCAAAGAACGCAGCTTTGGCGCGGCGCGTTTCGTACTGATGCGGTTTGAAAATGTTAAGCGCCAGAACTAGGTTTTTTTGCTATGTCGTCCAATGCAGCATAGAGACTCTCAACCATTTCCATTGCAAGATTAAAAACACCAATAGAAGGTTCGTAGCCATGCGCCGCCTTATTCAAAACAACGAAGACACTTCTAATTATAGCCTCTTGCTTGGAACTGACTATATCAGCGCTTCTTAACTTCCGAAGCAATTAGATAATAGGAACCGTGTTTTCATTACCAATTTCATGCAGATCAGCTATTTCTCGAATTTTTTTCTCTAGAGCTATTCTCATTCCAACAAGTGTAAGGGTTGGATTTTCTTCGATAACGTACCGCGCAAATTCACGGTCTTGGATTTCTGTTGGAGGCTTAGAAATTCCAACCTCTAGAGCTTTATTCATTATCTCTTTCAGGTCATTCAGTTCAATTTTTAGACCACCAGGAAACTCTTAAGATTTGATCAATGGCAAAAACCAAGGCAGGGCAGCAATGATAAAAAGCGACAA
>JBLHLO010000079.1:0-8840 GCA_047621105.1 Alphaproteobacteria bacterium | reverse complement strand
CATGAAATTCGAGACGCGTGCCCTCGCCCTCTGCTTCGCTTGCCTTGGCAAAGACCCAATGATTTTCCATCTGCCGCATGGGGCCCTTGATGTATTCGACGTCGATACGCATGGGTATGGTGTCTTCAGAAAACGTCACCCGTGAGGTGAAGGTTTCCCGGAAGAATCGATTGCCGACAATCAGATCGGCGGTGAGGACGTTATCAGACCGTACCCCTACCCGCGCCCCCCGGCACCAGGGTAGGAATTCCGGATATTTGCCGATATCGGCGACCATGTCGTAGAGTTGCTTCGGACTAAAAGGAAGGATGCGTGTTTCATCGAAGCGGTGCATGGCGCGACGGCTAGCGCTTCTTGGCTAGCTTTTCCTCACGCGCGGCGCGCAGCCGGGCAAAATCTTCACCGGCGAAATAGCTCGAACGCGTCAGCGGTGACGAGGACACCAGCAAGAACCCCTTGGCCCGGGCGACGCGGGCATAAGCTTCGAATTCATCCGGCGTGACAAAACGATCGACGGCGATGTGCCGTGGCGTCGGCTGCAAATATTGGCCGATGGTCAGGAAATCAACATCGGCGGCGCGCAGATCATCCATCACTTGATGAACTTCCTGGGTTTCCTCACCCAACCCGACCATAAGACCGGATTTGGTGAAGATTGACGGATCGAGGCTTTTAACGTGATCAAGAAGCTTTAGTGAGTGGAAATAGCGCGCGCCCGGCCGCACGGTGGCGTAAAGGCGCGGCACGGTTTCGAGGTTATGGTTATAGACATCGGGCTTGGCCGCCACCACCGCCTCAATGGCGTTTTCCTTCTTCAGAAAATCCGGGGTCAAGACTTCGACGGTCGTATCCGGCGCCGTTTCGCGTAGGCGCTGGATGCATTGCACGAATTGATTCGCGCCGCCATCGGCCAAATCATCGCGGTCTACAGACGTGATTACCACATGCTCAAGATTAAGCTTGCCGACCGCCGCGGCCAGGTGCTCGGGCTCCAGCGGGTCGACGATATTGGGTTTGCCGGTCTTCACATTGCAAAAAGCGCAGGCCCGGGTGCAGGTATCGCCCAGGATCATCACCGTGGCATGACCCTTGGCCCAGCATTCACCGATATTAGGACAGGCCGCTTCTTCGCACACGGTATTAAGGGCGTGGTCACGCATCAGCTTGCGGGTCTCGTTATATGCCGGCGAGGTCGGCGCCTTGACCCGAATCCATGCAGGCTTGGGCGTACGCGGCGCCTTCACCTTATCCAGGCCCTCATTGAGATTATGCAGCTTGCTCACAAAATTTCCTTCAGCGGCTGTCCTAGATGTGGACAACTCGTCCATAGGCATCAAGTACCGATTCATGCATCATTTCCGAGAGCGTCGGATGCGGGAAGACGCTGGCCATCAATTCGGCCTCGGTCGTTTCCAGGGTTTTCGCGACGACAAACCCCTGGATCAGCTCGGTCACTTCGGCACCGATCAAATGGGCGCCCAAAAGCGCGCCGGTTTTAGCATCAAACACGGTTTTGACAAAACCTTCGGTTTCGCCGAGCGCGATCGCCTTACCATTGCCAATGAAGGGGAATTTGCCGACTTTGACGTCATGGCCCAACTCTTTCGCCTTGGCTTCGGTCAAGCCGACACTGGCCACCTGCGGGCGGCAATAGGTGCAGCCCGGGATGTTGGTGACATCCAACGGATGAACCCCCGCGACCCCGGCGATATGTTCGACGCAGACGACGCCTTCATGGCTCGCCTTATGGGCCAGCCACGGCGGCCCCGCCACATCGCCAATGGCATAGACCCCGGCCTCACCGGTTTCACCCCATTGATTGATCTGGATATGACCATTGTCGACGCGGACTTTGGTTTTTTCCAGCCCTAAGTCTTCGACATTGCCGGTAATGCCAACCGCCAGGATGACACGATCAAAAGTTTCCTTGCGCGCTTTTCCATCTTTCGGCGTGATCTCGGCTGTCACCTTGCCCTTGTTCACTTTGAGCGAGGTCACGGAGGTCGACGTATGAATAGCCAAGCCCTGCTTCTTGAAGGCCCGTTCGGCAAAGGTCGAAATATCGGCATCTTCCACCGGCAGGATGCGATTCATGACCTCGACCACGGTAACGTCGGCGCCCAGATCGGAATAGAAGCTCGCGAATTCAATGCCGATCGCGCCCGAGCCGATCACCAGCAAACGTTTCGGCATGGATTCGGGCACCATGGCTTCCCTGTAGGTGACGATATGCTTGCCGTCGGGCTCCAGCCCCGGCAAGGCGCGCGCGCGCGCACCAGTGGCGATGATCACATGCTTAGCCGCAATAGACTCCATGGCCTTCCCGTCGGCACCGGTCACTGCCAATTCGCGCACACCACCCGCGCCGAGCCCATCAAGCCGAGCATGGCCGTCAATGACCGTCACCTTATTCTTCTTCATCAGGCCCGACACACCCTTAGATAATTGCCCAGCAACGCTGCGTGACCGGGCGACGACCTTCTTCAGATCGATGCTTTCCATCTTGGCCTTGATGCCGAATTCATCGGCGCGTTCGATCAAATGGGCAACCTCGGCCGTGCGCAACAAGGCTTTGGTCGGGATACAGCCCCAATTGAGGCAAATTCCGCCCATGTGTTCGCGCTCAATCACGGCAGTCTTCAGGCCCAGTTGGGCGGCCCGGATAGCAGAGACGTAGCCGCCGGGCCCGCCGCCAATGACGATTAGATCGAAGGTCGTGTCAGCCACTCGGGCCTCCCTTCAGGATGTTTATAGGACAAGCCGGACCGGATGTTCGATCAGCTCTTTAATCGCGCCGAGCAGCTTCGCCCCAAGGGCGCCATCGACTGAACGATGATCACACGACAAGGTCAGGGTCATCACCGTGGCGATGCCAAGTTCACCGTCGCGAACGACAGCCCGCTCCGCACCGGCGCCAACCGCCAGGATGCAAGATTGCGGCGGGTTGATGATGGCGGTGAATTCGCGCACCCCGAACATACCCATATTGGATATGGAGAAGGTGCCGCCCTGATATTCCTCGGGCTTGAGCTTGCCGGTGCGCGCCCGCACGGCGAGATCCTTCATTTCCGTCGAGATCGCGGCCAGACCCTTTTTGTCGGCGGCCCGCACGATCGGCGTGATCAATCCACCCGCATCGGTAGCAACGGCGATTGAAATATCGGCCGCGTCATAAATCGTCATACCGTCATCGCCCCAGGACACATTGGCTTCCGGCACTTGGCGCAACGCCAATCCACAGGCGCGGATGACAAAGTCATTCACCGAAACTTTCAGGGTTTCATCCGTATCGTTGATTTCCTTGCGCACCGCCAGCAGTGAATCGATATCGCAATCCATGGTGACGTAAAAATGCGGCACGGTTTGCGTTGATTCGCTCAGACGCCGGGCAATCACCTTGCGCATATTGCTATGAGGCTCAATACGTGTGCCCGCAGGCTGAAAGCCTTGGCCCATTCCGGCAAAAATGCCACCACCACCGGCGCTTGCCCCACCAGAGGCGGCAAAGGCTTCCACATCGGCCGCTATGATACGCCCATGCGGGCCGCTGCCGGTAATCCGCGAAATTTCCAAACCAGAGTCCTTGGCCAAGCGACGAGCCAGCGGCGAGGCAAACACACGCCCGCCCGATGCAGCCGGGGCTGGAATCGGTTTCGCCGGTGCCTTAGGGGCCGGTTTTGATTCCACATTTGGCGCAGGCGCAGCGGCTTCTGCGACAGGTGCGGGTTGTGGGGCCGGCGGCGCGGCATCTTGTTTGGCTGCAGGCGCCGGGGCGGTGTCCCCCGCCGCCTTTACAGCGGCGGCGAGCGCGGATTTATCCTCGCCCTCTTCCAACAATATGGCGATTGGTGCATTGACGGCGACCCCTTCGGCCCCCGCCTTGACTAGAATCTTGCCGAGCGTACCCTCTTCCACGGCTTCGACCTCCATGGTCGCCTTGTCGGTCTCAATCTCCGCGATGACATCGCCTGAGCGCACCGCATCGCCTTCTTTCTTGATCCAGCTCGCGAGCGTGCCTTCCGTCATGGTTGGTGACAGTGCCGGCATCCTGATGGTGATGGCCATGGCTAACCCCTATAGGTGACGGCGCGCACGGCGTCGACGACATCATTGACGTTGGGCAGCGCCAGTTTTTCAAGATTGGCCGCATACGGCAAAGGCACGTCAGCGGCGGTGACCCGATGAACCGGCGCATCCAGATAATCAAAAGCATTTTCCATGATGCGTGCTGCAACCTCTGAACCGATACCGGCATAGGGCCAACCTTCTTCCACCGTAACCAGGCGGTTGGTCTTTTCAACCGACCGCACAATGGTTTCGGTATCCAGGGGGCGCAGGGTGCGCAGATCGATGACTTCTACTGATATCCCTTCGTTTTGCAAAATTTCTGCGGCCTGAAGCGCCAATTCCACCATCAGCGAGTGCGCCGTGATGGTGACATCGCTGCCTTCACGCACGATGCGGGCCTTGCCGATCGGCACCACGAAATCGGGATCGACCGGCACCTCGGCGGAACGGCCATAAAGCATTTCATGTTCCAAGAAGATGATCGGATTGGGATCGCGGATCGCGGCCTTCAACAAGCCCTTGGCGTCATCGGCTGAATAGGGCGCGATCACCTTGAGGCCAGGAATATGCGCAAACCAACTTGCGTAATCCTGGGAATGCTGGGCCCCCACACGGGAAGCGGCACCGTTAGGACCGCGGAACACCATGTGACAATTGATCTGACCACCCGACATATACAGCGTCTTGGCAGCAGAGTTGATCAGATGGTCCATCGCCTGCAGGGCAAAGTTAAAGGTCATGAATTCAACGATCGGCTTGAGACCGGCAAAGGCGGCGCCAACCCCAAGACCGGTGAAGCCCGATTCGGTAATCGGCGTATCGACCACCCGGCGGCCGCCGAATTCATTCAACAACCCTTGGCTAACCTTATAGGCACCTTCGTATTCGGCGACTTCCTCACCCATCAGGAAAACGTCATCGTCACGGCGCATTTCCTCGGCCATGGCGTCACGCAATGCTTCGCGCACCGTGAGCGTCTTGGTGTCGGCATAAAACCTGGGGTCCACATCACCTGGCGGCGCTGATTGCGGTGCGGCGGGTTTCGCTGCCGGGGCCTTGACCTCCACCTTAGGGGCTTCAGCCGGTTGTGCGGTTCCTGCGTCGCTGGCGGCCGCCTGTTTGGGCGCCGGCTTGGCAGCATCCTTGAGGGCGGATGCCGTCTCGCCGTCTTCGAGCAAGATGGCGATGGGGTCATTGACCGGCACCCCTTCGGTGCCTGCCTGGATCAGGATTTTGCCGAGCGTGCCTTCGTCCACGGCTTCGACTTCCATGGTCGCCTTATCGGTTTCAATCTCGGCAATAACATCGCCCGAGCGCACCGCATCGCCTTCCTTCTTAAGCCATTTAGCGAGCGTGCCTTCGGTCATGGTCGGCGAGAGCGCCGGCATCAGGATATTGATTGCCATCTCAGACCTCCACCAACACGTCGGTATATAATTCCTCGGGCGCGGGTTCGGCATCTGTGGTGGCGAAGTCAGCGGCTTCGGTTGCGATCTTTTTGACCTCGTTATCGATCTTCTTGAGATCGTCAGGCTTGGCCATATTGTTTTCGAACAGGATGTCGGACAGATGGTCAATCGGGTCGCGTTCAGAGCGCACCTTTTGTACTTCGTCACGAGTGCGATAACGCGCCGGATCAGACATCGAATGACCGCGGTATCGGTAGGTTTCCATCTGCAGGATATAGGGGCCCTTGCCGGCGCGGCAATGGGCTACTGCCGCAGCACCCGCCTCTTTTACGGCCAGCACATCCATCCCATCGACCTTCTTACCGGGAATGCCATAGGGCTCCCCACGTTTGAAGAAATCAGGACTGGCCGAAGCCCGGGCAACTGACGTGCCCATACCGTATTGATTGTTTTCAATGATGAAGATGACCGGCAGCTTCCATAGCGCCGCCATGTTGAAGGATTCCATGACCTGGCCCTGATTCGCCGCCCCATCCCCATAATAGGTCAGCGCTACAGCATCGGTACCCAGGTAACGATTGGCGAAAGCCAACCCGGTGCCAACCGGCACCCCCGCGCCGACGATGCCATGACCGCCATAGAAATTCTTTTCCCGGGAAAACATATGCATGGAGCCGCCCTTGCCACGCGAATAGCCGCCCTGGCGGCCTGTCAGCTCAGCCATCACGCCCTTGGGGTCCATACCACAGGCCAGCATATGACCGTGATCGCGGTAAGTCGTCACCACGGAATCTTCGGGGGTCAGATTGGCTTGCATGCCGATCACAACCGCTTCCTGGCCTATATAAAGATGACAGAACCCGGCGATCAATCCCTGGCCATAAAGCTGTCCCGCCTTTTCCTCGAACCGTCGGATCATCAGCATCTGACGATAGAGCGCTAGCAGCTCGGCCTTGCTTTCAGCCGGCTTGGTCAATTTGATGGATTTGGATGCCGTCTTACGTTTCGGCAATTTGCGGGGAGATGATTTGCGCGCAGGCGTTTTGCTTTTACCGGCAGTTCGGGCCATGGGCAGCTTTCCTGTAACGGTTTCCACTGTTTCCTGGGACGCGCCGGATCAACTCTACCGCTGGAGGGCACGCCTTATGATCTGGTTTGAGCGGCCACTTCACCACCCAACGCCCTAAGATACACCCGAGTTAACCAAAGAAAGAAGTTCAAATAATCATTAGAATTCAATCGGATAATTGTGTTTAACTAATTTTAGATTAATTAAATAAAATTCTATCTATATATACCCCCATTCACGCAATTTTCGGGTGGTGTCATGACGCCAAAACGCAACGATCCGCCATAAAGGGCACCAGCCACGGCCAAGGCGCCCAAAATCATCCCGGCGAGCAGCTATCAGCCGGGTGATGAATGGCCCGAAAGCCAATGCAAATATCGCTATTGCAGAAGGGAAATATGAACCATCGGGCCGCGCACCGAGCGCGATTGTCCAGAACGCGGCGCCGCCCCGGTTGAGATCGGGTCCGCCAGGCC
This sequence comes from Alphaproteobacteria bacterium, assembly GCA_047621105.1. Classification (GTDB taxonomy): domain Bacteria; phylum Pseudomonadota; class Alphaproteobacteria; order SMXQ01; family SMXQ01; genus WHSO01. The sequence continues at coordinate 1,818 of JBLHLO010000079.1, read as the reverse complement.
ATCAAACCTAAAGCCGCCCCGCCCCGCGCCAATTACCATATCATCGTCGTGCACGTAGCCGAGCATCACCCGCGTGCGCTCTTCCAATAAGTCCGCATCTAGGGATTCGGGCTGCAAGCGCTTGACCCGGATGGCCAAAGCGCCGCGCCGGGCACTGATCTTGTCATGTTCAAGGTTGAGTTCGCTCACCTGTTGGCTGAGCTTGATCCAGGCAATCAACCCACGATCCCCCTGGACCGCATGATAGGCAAAATAGGCGAACAACGTCGCGGCCAGGACGGGACCTATAATATGGCGGGCACGGAATTTGAGTTCGCCTAGAAGTGTCATGACGCTAACGAATCACAGGTGATTCCACCGCGTCAACAAAAAAGAGTCATATGAATCTGGAATCTAGAAGAAAGTCTTCTAATTTAGAATCAGAGTCTCTTCACACTCACCACTAAATCTTGATTCTTTTATTTCGTGTTTTGATTCTTTTGTTGCGTGCTGGCCATCGAAGCCCCCTGAAACTCCCTTTACAACCCAAGCGCTTCTCGGCCTGCATAGCGGCCTACCGGCTCAAGCTGCTCCTCGATCCGGATCAACTGGTTGTATTTAGCCAGCCGGTCCGAACGGGCCAACGAGCCGGTCTTGATCTGCCCGCAATTGGTAGCCACCGCGAGATCGGCGATGGTGGAATCCTCAGTTTCGCCCGAGCGATGCGACATCACTGCCCGGTAGCCTGCCTTATGGGCCATTTCCACGGCCTCCAAGGTTTCCGATAGAGTGCCGATCTGATTGACCTTGACCAGGATGGCATTAGCAACGCCTTCCTCAATGCCTTTCTTGAGGCGCTTGGGATTGGTCACGAACAGGTCATCACCAACCAATTGGACGGTATCGCCGATTTCCTCGGTCAGCATGGCCCAGCCCTTCCAGTCGTCCTCGGCCATGCCGTCTTCGATTGAGCTGATCGGGTAATTTTTCGCGAGCACCGCCAGATATTTGACCATGCCGTCCGCGGTCAGGGTCTTACCCTCGCCGGCCAGCAGGTATTTGCCCTTTTTGTAGAATTCGGTCGACGCGACATCGAGTGCCAGCACCACATCCTTATCCTTGCCGATCTTGAAACCGGCCTGCTTAACCGCCTTCATGATGAAATCGAGCGCCGCCTCGGCCGAGGCCAAATCGGGGGCAAAGCCGCCCTCGTCACCGACGTTTGTCGATTGACCGGCCTGCTTGAGGCTAGCCGCTAGGGCATGAAAGATTTCCGCGCCCCAGCGCACCGCTTCAACCATGCTCGGTGCGCCCACCGGCATGATCATGAATTCCTGGATATCGATAGGATTGGATGCATGCGCCCCACCGTTGATGATATTCATCATCGGCACCGGCAGGGTCCGGGCATGAACACCACCAACATAGGCAAACAACGGTAAATTGGCTTCACCGGCGGCGGCCTTGGCGCAGGCCAGGCTGACGCCCAAGATGGCGTTGGCCCCAAGGCGCGCCTTATTCGGCGTCCCGTCGAGGGCGATCATGGCCTCGTCCAAAGCCAGTTGATCCTCAACCTCCATCCCGGATAGAGCTTCAAAAATCTCGGCATTGACGGCTTCTACCGCCTTCAGCACGCCCTTGCCGCCATAGCGCTTCTTGTTCCCGTCGCGCAGTTCCACCGCCTCATGCGCCCCGGTAGAAGCGCCCGATGGTACAGACGCCCGGCCCAAGGTGCCTGTTTCCAGGACAACGTCTACTTCAACGGTCGGATTGCCCCGCGAATCGAGGATTTCACGGGCATAAATATCGGCGATTTCGGTCATGGCCTCAGACTTCGTT
>JBLHLO010000078.1:0-8849 GCA_047621105.1 Alphaproteobacteria bacterium | reverse complement strand
AGCCAGAAGCTTGGCCTCGTTGTCGCCGCACTCGCCGGTGATGGATCCAATGTCGGGGCAGGCGCCCAAATTCAATCGGCCGCAAACGGCAACTAAGGGGAACGCTGACGCATGCTCTATAACCTGCTGTCGCCACTGGCCACAGACATTCCCGTTCTCAACCTCTTCCGATATCTCACGTTTCGGACCGGGGGCGCGGTGATGACCGCGCTGGTCGTTTGTTTTCTGTGCGGGCCCGGCGTTATCCGTTGGCTTAAATCGCATCAAGCCGAAGGCCAACCGATTCGCGAAGATGGCCCCGAAAGCCATTTACTGACCAAGAAGGGGACGCCCACCATGGGCGGCTTCATCATCCTGCTCGGCCTTTCGGTGGCAACCCTGCTATGGGCCGATCTCAGTAACGCTTATGTCTGGGCTGTGTTGGTGGTTACGATAGGCTTTGGGGCGATCGGTTTTGCCGACGATTATCTCAAGCTGGCTCGCCGCAACCACAAGGGCCTACCCGGCAAGCTTCGCATCCTTCTCGAGATCGCCGTAGCGCTGATCGCCGCCCTCTGGATCATGCACATCACCCGCGCGCCCTTGGACGATGCATTGGCGGTGCCCTTCTTCAAATCCTTACTGATCAACCTCGGCTGGTTCTTCCCGGCATTCGCTGTACTGGTGATCGTCGGCGCCTCCAACTCGGTCAACCTGACTGACGGGCTCGACGGATTAGCCATTGTGCCCGTGATGATTGCGGCAGGGTGTTTCGCACTGATCGCCTATCTGGTCGGCAATGCGGTTTTCTCCACGTACCTGCAATTGCATTTCGTGCCGGGCGCGGGCGAGCTAACAGTGTTCTGTGGCGCATTGGTGGGTGCCTCGCTCGGATTCCTATGGTTCAACGCACCGCCGGCCATGGTGTTCATGGGCGATACAGGATCACTGTCGGTAGGCGGCGCGCTTGGCGCCATCAGCGTCGTCACCAAGCACGAACTGGTGCTCGCCATGATTGGTGGGCTGTTCGTATTGGAAACGATTTCAGTCATCGTTCAAGTGGTTTCCTTCAAGCTTACCGGCCGCCGCGTGTTCCGCATGGCGCCGCTGCATCATCACTTCGAAAAGAAGGGTTGGGCCGAAGCAACCATCGTCATCCGTTTCTGGATCATCGCGACCGTGCTTGCGTTGATCGGTCTATCCACACTGAAGCTGCGCTGAGAGGGGCATGATCGAACTAACTAGCACTTCAGGACAGACCTACGCCGTCATGGGGCTCGGTGCATCGGGCATCGCCACGGCGGCGGCGCTTGCCCAGGCAGGCGCGCACGTTCTTGCCTGGGACGATGATGCCACGCGCCGCGACGCGGCCTTGAAACAAGGCGTACATTTGACAGATCTCGGCACTGCCGACATCGGCACCGCCCAAGCGCTTGTGTTGTCACCCGGCATCCCACACAGCTTTCCCACACCCCACCCCCTTACAACACGTGCCCGCGCTGCGGGTGTGCCGATCATCTGCGACATTGAATTGCTTCTGCATGCCAATGCCGAAACCCATGCACCTGTGATCGGCATCACCGGCACTAATGGCAAGTCCACGATAACGGCACTGATCGGCCATATCCTTGAAACCGCTGGGATCAGCTGCGCGGTCGGCGGCAATCTCGGTCCGGCAGCACTTGGACTAACGCCACAAGACGCCAAAGGCAGTTACGTTCTGGAATTATCGAGCTATCAGATCGAACGCATCGGCACAGCCGGCTTCGATATCGCGGTGCTGGTCAATATTTCTCCTGATCACCTTGATCGTCATGGCGGCATGGATGGCTATGTCGCCGCCAAGGAATATTTGTTCACCCTTCTGCGCGGCACGAACTCCATCGCCGTGATCGGTGCCGACGATACCCATTGCCGGGTCATCGCCGACCGCTTGCGGGCCAAGGGTGGATTCAAGATCGTGCCGGTTTCCGCCCAGGGGCCGCTCAAAGGGGGCGTCTACGTGGACGGCGGCCGGGTAATCGACGCTACCGGTGACAGCCCCCGTGAGATCGCCGACATCACCACCGTTGCTACCTTACCGGGCCGCCACAATTGGCAAAATGCCGCCGCCGCTACAGCGGCAGCACTTGCCTTTGGGTTGGAGCCCCCAGCAATCAAGCGCGCCCTGGCCAATTATCCCGGCCTTGCCCACCGCCAGGAACGGATCAAAGAAATCGATGGCGTGCTTTACGTCAACGATTCAAAGGCCACAAATCCTGCCGCCGCGCTCAATGCCCTTCATTGCTACGACGATATCTTCTGGATCGCCGGGGGCCTCGCTAAAGATGGCGGTTTCGACGACCTTACCCCGGGCCTTGAGCGTATTCGCCATGCGTACCTCATCGGCGCGGCGGCTGCCGACATGGCACGCGCACTTAAAGGCCGTGTTCCGGTGACCGTGTCCGGCACTTTGGATGCGGCACTAGGCGCCGCCCATGACGCGGCGCAGGCCTATGCGCAGACCACCGGCGCGCCCACCACCGTTTTGCTGTCGCCGGCTTGCGCCTCTTTCGACCAGTTCGCCAATTTTGAAGCCCGTGGCAATGCCTTTCGTGCGCTGGTCAAGGGTCTGCCCGAAGTGACCGCAAAGGTGGACGTATGATCGGCTTCGCCCGCACCGATACATCAGTCATTGCCAATTGGTGGTGGACCGTGGACCGCTGGACGCTCGCTGCGGTGGGTGGATTGATCGGTTTTGGCATCCTGCTAACGCTTGCTGCCTCGCCTGCCGTCGCCGACCGCATCGGCTACGACTCCTATTACTTCGTCAAACGCCAGATGATTTACCTGCTGCCCGCTGTGACCGCCGTGATCGGGCTTTCCATGCTCGACACCAAGGGCGTCCGTCGGGTCGGAGTCATACTCTTTGCGACAGCCATTATTCTCATGATCGCAACACTGGCCATCGGGAATGAAATCAAGGGTGCGCGGCGCTGGCTCAGCTTCCTTGGTTTTTCACTACAACCTTCCGAATTGGTCAAGCCGGCCTTCGCCATCATTGCCGCCTGGCTGATGTCCACGGCCAAGACAGCAGAGAAATTCCCCGGCTTATGGATCACCATTGGCCTCTATGGGCTGACCGCCATGCTGCTCGTCGCCCAACCCGATATGGGCCAGACGGCATTGGTCACCGCTATTTTCTTTGCCGAGTTCTTCATCGCCGGCATGCCGCTAACCTTGATCGGGTTTGCCATCGTCCTCGCCGGCGCCGGTGCTATCGGCGCCTATTACACCCTGCCCCATTTCGCGAGCCGTATTGACCGTTTCCTCGATCCTGCTTCGGGTGACAGCTACCAAGTCGCAACCGGCATGGAGGCCTTCATGAATGGCGGCCTGTTTGGCCGCGGCCCCGGCGAAGGAACGGTCAAGGAAGTCTTGCCCGATGCCCATTCCGATTTCATTTTTGCCGTTGCCGGTGAAGAACTCGGCCTCATTGCCTGCCTGATTATCGTTGCCTTGTTCGCTGCCATCGTCCTGCGCGGCATCGCGCGCTCACTGGAAGCGCATAACTTATTCGTCCTGCTGGCGGTGACCGGGCTGCTAACCCAGTTCGGTGCTCAGGCCATCATCCACATGGCATCGACGCTCAGCCTCATGCCTACCAAAGGCATGACGCTGCCGTTCATTTCATATGGCGGATCGTCGCTCATCGGCATCGCCATTACGATCGGCCTGACGTTGGCGCTCACACGCAAGCGCGTACGGCTGGGGGAGGCATAGATGTCGCCCGAAAACCTATCCCATCGCCATCCCATCGTGCTGGTTGCCGGCGGCACCGGCGGACACGTCTTTCCAGCCGAAGCCCTGGCCGGGAGCTTGCGTGAAAAGGGCTATACCCTTGCGCTGTTCACCGACCGGCGCGGCGAATTCTGGTCCGGCGCGCTCGGCAGCGTCGATACTCACGCCATTCGTGCCGGACGAGTTTCAGGTGTGTCTTTCCTCGGCCGCCTCAAAGGCATGGCCGAACTGGCGCTGGGCAGCCTGCAATCGCGCAAATTGCTGGCCCGCTTACAGCCGTCGGTAGTGGTTGGCTTCGGGGGCTATACCTCAGTTCCCGCCATGATGGCGGCAACCAGTCTTTCGGTTCCAACCGTCATCCATGAACAGAACGCGTTGCTCGGCCGGGCCAACCGTTTGCTCGCGCCCAGGGTCGCGGCCATCGCCACGTCCTTTGCCAATGTCGCACGCCTGCGTGAACAAGATACGCCCAAGGTTGTGTTCACCGGCAATCCCGTACGCGAGGCCGTGCGCAAGCTGCGCGACACTGTTTATACCGAGCCTCGCCGCAGCGAAGATGTGCATATCCTCGTGACCGGTGGCAGTCAGGGCGCCAGCGTCTTCGCCCGCGTTGTGCCGGAGGCCTTGGCCCGCCTCCCCGAAGATCTGCGGGGACGCCTCCGTATCGCCCAACAGGCCCGGCCCGAAGACCTCGACGCCGTACGCGCGACCTATGTGGAGGCAGAACTCACCGCCGATGTTGCCCCCTTCTTCGAAGATTTGGCCGACCGTCTGGGCCGCGCCCATATTGTCATCTGTCGCGCCGGGGCATCGACCTGCGCCGAACTGACCTGCGCCGGACGCCCCGCCATTCTAGTGCCCTACCCTTCGGCCGCCGATGACCATCAAACCGCCAACGCCCGCGCCGTCGGCAATGCGAACGGCGCCGAATTGGTGCCCGAACCTGTCTTCACGCCGGAGACGCTGGCTGCGCGTCTCAAGCTTTTGATTGAACAACCTGGCCGCCTTACGGCCATGGCACGTGCGTCCCATAGTGCCGGACACAAAGATGCTGCTGCCAATCTTGCCATCCTCGTCGCCAATCTGGTGCCGGTGCATCTGCGCGGCGGCAGCCCAAACGATGGGAGGGCCGCCGCATGAAGGCGATGCCGCTGACCATCGGCACAATTCATTTCATCGGCATCGGCGGGATCGGCATGTCCGGGATCGCCGAAATTCTGCACAATCTCGGCTATGCGGTGCAGGGCTCCGACGTTGCCGAAAGCGCCAATGTTAAACGCCTGCGGGATCTTGGCATCACCGTCCAAGTTGGCCATCAGGCCGCCAACCTGGGCGATGCCCAAGTGGTGGTCGTGTCATCGGCCATTTCCCGCGACAACCCGGAGATCGCTGCCGCGCGGGCGAAGCTGGTCCCGGTCGTGCGCCGGGCTGAAATGCTGGCCGAACTGATGCGCCTTAAATGGTCGATCGCCGTCGCCGGTACTCATGGCAAAACCACCACCACGTCCTTGGTTGCCGCCATCCTGGATCAGGCCGGGCTTGATCCCACCGTCATCAACGGCGGCATCCTCAACGCCTATGGCTCCAATGCCCGTTTAGGCGCCGGTGAATGGATGGTGGTGGAAGCCGATGAATCCGACGGCACTTTTACTAAGCTGCCCGCCACCATCGCCATCGTCACCAATATCGATCCCGAGCACCTCGACTTCTATGGCGACTTCGATGCGGTGCGCGAGGCTTTCGTATCCTTCGTACAGAACATTCCCTTCTACGGCTTTGCGGCCGTCTGCCTGGATCACCCGGAAGTGCAGGCCATGATCCCCCGCGTGTCGGACCGCAAGCTGATCACTTATGGCATGAGCCCGCAGGCCGACATCCGTGCTGTCAATATCACAGCCACACCAGGGGCTGTCAGCTTCGACGTCATCATTACCTCACGCGCCTCCAACCAGCCACGCACCCTTAAGGGGTTGAGCCTGCCGATGCTGGGCGATCACAATGTTCAAAACGCCTTGGCCGCCATCACGGTTGCCCAGGAAATGGGGCTCGACGATGCCCGCATTGGTGCCGCACTTTCCGGCTTCGAGGGCGTCAAACGCCGCTTTACGCGAACCGGCGTCGCCGGGGGCGTCACCGTGATCGACGATTACGGCCATCATCCGGTGGAAATTGCCGCCGTGCTTAAAGGCGCACGCGCAGCCACCGATGGCCGCATCATTGCCGTGGTTCAGCCGCACCGTTATTCGCGCTTGCAATCGCTGTTCGAAGATTTCTGCGCATGTTTCAACAACGCCGATACCGTCATTGCTTCCGAAGTCTACCCGGCCGGCGAAAAGCCGATCCCCGGATTTGACCGCGACCATTTGGTCGAGGGCCTGCGCGCCCACGGCCATCGCGATGTCATTGCGCTCGACGATCCCAAGGCGCTCGCCGGCATCGTCTTCGGCCTCGCCAAGCCCGGGGATCTCGTGGTCTGCCTAGGCGCCGGCTCCATCACCCAATGGGCCCAGACGCTGCCGGGTGAGCTAGAGGCGCTAGCCGGTAATGACACTACGACGGCGGAGGGGGGGCAATGATGGCCGCCGAACGGTTGTCCGAACGCTTGATCGACCGACTGCCGCCTGTGCGTGGGCGCTATCGGGAAGGGGCCGATCTTGCCCGCATCACCTGGTTTCGCGTCGGCGGCCCGGCCGAAGTCATGTTCCGCCCAGCTGATGCGGCGGACCTTGTCGAATTTTTGAAACAAAAGCCCGCCGACGTGCCGGTCACGGTGATCGGCGTCGGTTCAAACCTTTTGGTGCGCGACGGCGGTGTGTCCGGGGTCGTGATACGTCTCGGCCGCAGCTTCGCTACCATTGAAATCGATGGTGATGAAGTCATGGCCGGCGCCGGGGCACTGGATAGCACCGTCGCCCAAACCGCGGCTCGGGCAGGCCTTGGCGGGCTTGAATTTCTCGCCGGGATTCCCGGCACCATCGGGGGCGGCTTACGTATGAACGGCGGCGCCTATGGCTGCGAGATTAAGGACGTCCTTATCACTGCCGATGCGATCGCGCCTGACGGGGCCCTCTCTAGCCTGACCCCCGCCGACATGGGCTTTAGCTATCGTCATTCCAGTGTGCCTGAAGATCATATCTTCACCGGTGCACGGCTGCGCGGCACGCCCGGCGACAAGGCTTTGATCAATGCACGGATCAAGAAAATCCAGGAGACTCGTTTGGCCAGCCAGCCGGTACGGACCCGCACCGGCGGTTCTACGTTTAAAAATCCAGATGGTAAGAAAGCCTGGGAATTGATCGATGCCGCCGGCTGTCGCGGTCTTGTAATCGGCGGCGCGCGCGTCTCAGAGCAGCATTGCAATTTCCTGATCAACGAGGGCAGCGCCAGCGCCGCCGATATCGAAGCCCTGGGCGAAGAAGTTCGCAAGCGCGTAGTAGCCACCACCGGTGTCGTCCTCGAATGGGAAATTCGCATTATCGGCACACCCAGCGATGGGGGCAGTTTATGACCGGGGCAACCAAACGGCGTATCGCCGTGCTGATGGGCGGGCCGTCCAGCGAACGTGAGGTGTCGCTAGTATCGGGCGCGGCCTGCACGAGCGCTTTGCGCGACCTCGGCTATGACGTCGTTGAAATTGACGTCGGCCACGACATGAACCGCGTGGTCCATGAATTGGTCGCAGCCAAGCCCGACCTCGCCTTCAACGCCCTACACGGCCGCTTCGGCGAAGACGGCTGCATCCAGGGCATGTTGGAACTGATGCAGATCCCCTATACGCACTCGGGTGTGCTGGCCTCGGCGCTGGCTATGGATAAGCCGACCGCACGACGTCTCTTTGCGGATGCCGGCCTGACCTGTGCCGAGGGCCGTGTTTATGCACGGGACGAAGTGGTGGGTAATCACGTCATGACGCCACCCTATGTTATCAAGCCCCTCAACGAAGGGTCTTCCGTCGGCGTCGACATCATCCTTGAAGGTGATCCGCCACCCGTCGCCAAAAACTGGAGTTTCGGTGCAAGCGTCCTGGTCGAACGTTACATCCCGGGCCGCGAGATTCAGGTGGCTGTCATGGGGGATCGCGCACTCGGCGCCATCGAGATCCGGCCGGAGGGCCGCTTCTATGACTATGAAGCCAAATACACCGACGGCAAGGCCGAGCACTTGATGCCGGCCCCAATCCATACCCAAGCCTATGACGCGGCACTGGATATCGCCACCCGGGCCCATGCGGCCCTTGGCTGCCGCGGCGTCAGTCGCGCAGACCTCCGTTACGACGACACGGAGGGCGAACCCGGCGCGCTCTATCTGCTCGAAATCAACACCCAGCCCGGCATGACGCCGCTGTCGCTGGTTCCTGAGATCGCCGCTCATGCCGGTATCGGCTTTAGCGAGCTTGTTTCCTGGATGGTGGAGGACGCTTCATGCCCGCGTTAAGAAAAACCCGCGCCCGCAAAGCAGCGCCCAGCCCCAAACGGCACCCGCGCCGCAACGGCCTCTCCAAGGGTACGCGTCGCGCGTTCAAGATTGGCCTGCCGGCCCTGGCGCTGGCCGGGCTAGTCGGCGCCGGCACCTGGATTACCTTAAATGGCACGGTTGAACGATTGACCGAGGAAGCCCAGAACATCGCCCTTTCTTTAAGTGCCCGCGCTGGCCTACGCGTCGAACATGTACTGGTCACCGGTCGCAAGCGTGTCGGCCGCGATGAAGCCACCCGCGCGCTGGGGGCAACCCGCGGCATGGCAACCTTGGCCTTTGAACCCTTCGCCGCCAAGACCCGCCTTGAAGCACTCAGCTGGGTGCGCGCAGCCACCGTCGAGCGGCGCTTGCCCGATACCATCTATGTGCGTTTGGCTGAACGTGAACCGCTGGCCCTATGGCAATCGGGAAACCGTCTGGCACTGATTGACCGCGAAGGCGTGATCATCACCCGCAAACACCTGGGTCGCTACCTCAAGCTGCCCTTGGTCGTCGGCACAGATGCCGCAGCCCATGCCGAATCCTTGATTGAAATTCTGCGCGCGCGACCCATTGTTGCCGACACTACGACTGCCGCCATCCGCGTCGGCGCCAGACGTTGGGATCTCAAGCTT
>JBLHLO010000077.1:0-8857 GCA_047621105.1 Alphaproteobacteria bacterium | reverse complement strand
ACCGAAGCGGCAAAGCTCGCCGACGGCATTGGCTATCCCGTGGTGATGAAAATCGTTTCCGCCGATATCCTGCATAAAACCGAGGCCGGCGGCGTCAAGGTCGGCGTCGGTGATGCCACTGCCGCGACCGCTGCCTATGACGAGATCCTAGCCAATGCCAAGGCCTATAACGCCGCTGCCGATATTCAGGGCGTCCAGGTGCAGCAGATGCTGCCGTCGGGCGCCCAAGAGGTCATCGTCGGCGCCGTGACCGACCCCAGCTTCGGCAAACTGGTTGCCTTCGGACTGGGCGGCATCCTCGTTGAGGTACTGAAGGACATCACCTTCCGCTTGGCGCCAGCCACCCAGGCCCAGGCGCGATCCATGCTCGACGGCATCGCGGCCGCCGAGGTGCTCAACGGCGTGCGCGGGGCGGCGGCAGTCGACAAGGACGCCATCGCCAAGATCATCGTCAGTGTCTCGAACCTAATCGCCGACTTCCCGGCGATCCAGGAAATGGACCTCAACCCGGTCTTCGCAACGGCCCAAGGCGCGACCGCGGTGGATGTCCTGATAACGGTCGATTTTTCAGCGCAAAAAGAGGTCCACCGGCTTCCCGAGGACGAGATCCTCGTCACCATGAAACGGATCTTCCATCCCAAATCGGTGGCGGTCATCGGCGCCTCGGCCGAGGACGGCAAAATCGGCAATTCGGTGATGAAGAACCTGATCAACGGCGGCTTCGCGGGGGAAATCTACCCCGTTCATCCCAAGGCGGATGAGATCCTCGGCAAGAAGGTTTATGCAAGCATCCTCGACATTCCAGGCGAGGTCGACCTGGCGGTGTTCGCCATTCCCTCCAAATTTTGCAACGGCGCCATGGAAGAAGTCGGCCAGAAAGGCGTTCCCGGCGCGGTGATGATCCCATCGGGCTTCGGCGAGATCGGCGAAGTGGCATTGCAAAATGAACTCGTGGCGACCGCGCGCAAGCATGGGGTGCGCATCATGGGGCCCAATATCTACGGCTTCTATTACACGCCGGAAAACCTGTGTGCGACTTTTTGCACCGCCTTCGACGTACGGGGCAAGGTAGCGCTCTCGTCCCAGTCGGGCGGTGTCGGCATGTCGATCATTGGCTTCGCACGGTCGACCAAGATGGGCGTATCGGCCATCGTCGGACTGGGCAACAAGTCGGATTTGGATGAAGACGACCTGCTGATCTATTTCGAACAGGACGACAATACCCAGGTCATCGCCATGCATGCCGAAGACCTCAAGGACGGCCGGAGATTCGCCGAGGTCGCCGAACGGGTGTCCAAGAAGAAACCGGTCATCATGCTGAAAGCCGGACGCACCGCCTACGGCGCCACCGCCGCGGCATCCCATACCGGGGCGCTGGCCGGCAACGACAAAATCTATGACGACGTCCTGCGCCAGTCCGGCGTGGTGCGCGCGCCCAGCTTGCGTTCGATGCTCGAATACGCCCGCAGCCTTCAGGTTCTGCCCACGCCCGAGGGGGAGAACGTGGTCATTATCACCGGCGCCGGGGGCTCGGGCGTGCTGTTGTCCGATGCCTGTTTTGATAACGGGCTTAGCTTGATGAAATTCCCGAAGGACCTTGACGAAGCCTTCAAGAAGTTCATCCCGCCTTTCGGCGCCTCGGGCAACCCGGTCGACATCACCGGTGGCGAACCGCCCACCACCTATCAAAACACCATCCGCCTGGGGCTGGAAGACGACCGTATCCATGCCCTGATCCTGGGCTATTGGCACACCATCATCACGCCACCCATGGTGTTCGCGAAGCTAACCGCCGAAGTGGTGGAAGAATTCCGGGCCAAGGGTATTATCAAGCCGATCGTGGCGTCGCTGGTCGGTGACACCGAGGTCGAAGAGGCCTCGGAATACCTCTACGAGCGCGGTATCGTGGCCTATCCCTACACCACCGAAGTCCCGGTCGAGGTCTTGGGCGCGAAATACCGCTGGGCACGGGGCGCCGGGTTGCTCTGAGATATTAAACAGGCCGGGCGGACCGAGATGCGGAGTCAGTAGACGATGGCGACGAATACGAACACGACTAACAACACCAGCGCTAACACCGGTATTGGCGCACCGCTGCTGCGCAAGGAAGACCCGAAGCTGCTGACCGGGCGCGGCACCTATTCCGACGACGTCAATGTCGCGGGCCAGCTTTATGCCTTTGTCCTGCGCTCGCCTCATCCCCATGCGCGTATCTTGGGGATCGACGCAAGTGCCGCCCTGGCCCTGCCCGGCGTCCATACGGTGCTGACCGCCAAAGATGCGGCGGCGGACGGTTTGGCGCCCATTCACCACCCACCGCCGCGCTCTGGCCCGCCGGATATTCAGCTCACCCATCGGTCGGGCAAGGCACCGGTGATCCCGCCCCAGGCCATGCTGGCATCTGATAAGGCGCGCTTTGTTGGCGAAGCGGTAGCGCTGGTTGTCGCCGACACCAAAGCCTTAGCGCGCGACGCCGCCGAAGCAATTGATGTTCAATACGAACCCCTGCCCGCCGTCGCCGATGCGATCGATGCCGCCCAGCCGGATGCGCCGAAGCTGTGGGATGACCAAGACAGCAACCTGATGGTCGATGCCGATGCCGGCGACGAAGAAGCGGCCAAAGCGGCCTTTGCCCAGGCGGCCCATGTGGTGAAACTGTCGACCAAAATCCAGCGCGTCACCGGCGTGCCGATGGAGCCGCGCGCCGCCATCGGCGTGTATGAGGCCGACACCGGCATGCATACCCTGCACGCAGGGTCCGGCGGCGTGGTGCGCCAGCGCAAGGAAACCGCTGAGATTCTGGGCATCCCCCTTGAGAAGATGCGCGTCACCGCCCATGAGGTGGGCGGCAATTTCGGCACCCGCAACGCCATCTATCCGGAATTTCCCCTCGTCGTTTGGGCCGCCAAGCGCCTGGGCCGCCCGGTTAAATGGACCGCCGACCGTTCGGAAGCCTTCCTCAGCGATTATCAGGGCCGCGACCTTACGGTGATCAATTGCGAATTGGCGCTGGATAAAAACGGCCGTTTCCTCGCCATTCGCGGCACCAACCGGCTGAACGTCGGCGCCTATCCGGTGACCTTCGTGCCGCTGATCAAGGGCGTCGAGCTGATGACCGGGGTCTATGACATTCCCGCCGCCTATTTCCGCGCCCAAGCGGTGACCAGCAACAAGCCGCCGGTGAATAATTACCGCTCCTCTGGACGCCCGGAAGCGATGTTTATCTTAGAGCGCCTCATCGACATGGCCTGCGCCGAACATGGGTTCGACCGGGTCGAGATTAGGCGCAAAAATTTCATTCCCCGCGTCGGCGAAGGCTACACCAATGCGCTTGGCCTGCCTTACGATTGCGGCGCCTATGACAAGGTGATGACCAGCGCCCTTGCCATGGGTGATTGGGTGGGGTTTGAAGCGCGCCGCGCGGAGGCCAAGGCACGCGGCAAATTGCGCGGCATCGGCGTCTCAAATTATTTGGAACTGACCGGCGGTTATCCGCGCGAACGGACGGAAATCACCGTGCATCCCGAAGGAACTGTCGATTGCATCATCGGCACGCTGTCGAGCGGCCAGGGCCATGAAACCAGTTTCGCCCAATTACTGGTGAGCTGGCTCGGTGTGCCCCATGAATCGGTCAACCTGATCACCGGCGATACCGCAGTGGTGTTGGAAGGCGGTGGGTCCCATTCGGCGCGTTCCATGCGCATGGCCGGCATCGTCATGGGCCAGGCGAGCGAGACGCTCATGGCCCGCGCCGTCGAAATCGCCGCCCATGTGCTGGGCGCTGAGGTGGAGGAAATCGACTTCCTCGATAATCGCTTTCAACATAGCGCCACCAACCGGACATTGGACATTTTCGAGATCGCCACCGCGGCGCGCGACGATGATAGCCTGCCGGGTGACCTCAAAGGACCACTGGCCGCGATTTGTGATGAAACCGTGCCGGTCGGCGCCTTCCCCTATGGCTGTCACGTCTGTGAAGTGGAAGTGGACCCCGAAACCGGAGAGACCGTGATCGTCGATTACGCGGCGGTCGATGATGTCGGGCACGCCATTAACCCATTGATATTACGCGGACAATCCCACGGTGGCGCGGTCCAGGGCATCGGCCAGGCAATGGGCGAACATTGCCTCTATGACCCCGCCAGCGCACAATTGTTGTCGGGCTCGTTCCTCGATTACCCGATGCCGCGTGCCCACAGCACCCCCCATTTCAAGGTCGAGATTTCGGAAGTGCCGTCCCCGCGCAACAAGCTCGGCATACGCGGCGGCGGCGAAGGCGGCACCACCCCGGCACTCGCCGTGGTGATCAACGCGATTGTCGATGCGCTGTCGCCCTTGGGCGTGCGTCATGTGGAAATGCCGGCGACCCCGCAACGGGTGTGGCAGGTGATTCAGAATGCCAAGGCAGGTAGCGCCTAGACCGCTTCCTGCGCCGATAAATAAGTTAATGCGACAATACCCTTTGCATTAAGTCTTCAGAAAAATATTGGCCATCAATTTTCATTGCCCGCTCTTCCTGGCCGTAACAGGTGAAGTCATTTTTCTCATAGAAACGCCGGGCAGGTAAATTGCTGGTTACGACGTGTAACTGGATCACTTCAATTTCTTCGCCGCGCGCGTAATCCAAAAGGTGCGATAAGAGACGGGAACCAATACCGCAGCGGCGGTGTGTGGCACGGACATACATGCCCCAAACCAGGGCCTTATGACTGAGCTTGTTCAA
Source organism: Alphaproteobacteria bacterium (assembly GCA_047621105.1). GTDB lineage: Bacteria > Pseudomonadota > Alphaproteobacteria > SMXQ01 > SMXQ01 > WHSO01. Next base: position 4,134 of record JBLHLO010000077.1, on the reverse strand, counting down.
GGCACCCCACTGAATTGACGCAGTGCCGACAAGGTCAAACTCATCAAACGCCCCGAAGATGGCGCTTCGTTCCAACATTGCAGCAAAAACGTTATCGCCTTTATTGAGCGCTTCTTCAAATGATCCGCCAAAAGTGGTGGGCTCACATTGCAATGCCTCAAGCCGACTCGCACGGTATATTCCCGTGTCTGCACGGGTAAGGCGCCTAACCTCCATCATGTATTACCCCCCTCGCCTTGCACCAAGCCCCTAGCGAACAACATTCAACAGAACGGCTTAGTTTGCGATTTCCAACGCTCGTGGCACTAGCATTCACACGGATGAATGCGGCCTTACCCGTCGCAGATAACCAATATAGTGCGTGGTGGTCGTGAGGGCGAAAGCACCTAAACCGCTTCCTTTGCCGGCATCGACAAGAAGGTATGGAGCACGTGCCAGAAGCGATGGCGGTTGAGCCCCAGCGTCGCCGCGTGGGACTGGCCATCCATCATGGTGAACTGCTTGTCCTTATTGGGCAGGTGAATGAAAAATTCCATCACGTCCTCATCGGTGGCGATGCCGTCATGTTCGGAACGCACCAACACGGTGGGGCATTTCACGTCTTCAGGTTCGACCAGCGGCAGGTTGACGCACATATCGATATAAGTGCCGGTCGGCACATGGGTACACAGCGGCGCTTCGGAATCGGCCAGCGCTAGGGCGACCACGTCTTCCGAGGTGCCGGGCTTGTCGCGGTTGAAGATGGTGGAAAAGAAGGCGTGATCGACCGGACGCTTGTTGGAGGACTTCCAGACATCGATTTTTTCGGCGCGCTTGGCCAGCGTCGGCGAGCCCTTGCCGGTATAGACCATGGCGGCAATCGCCAGGCGGTCCACCCTGTCGGGGCAGGCGGCGGCATAAGCTGCGGCGCGCAAGGCGCCGGACGAGCCGCCATACATGACCACCGATGAGGCGCCGGTTTCGGCCTCGACAATCGCCATGGCGGCGTTCAAATCATCCACGCCTTCCATCACATAAGAAAATATGCCGTCCCTCAGGCCGGAGCGGCCATAGCCTTCGTGATCCATGGTCCAGGTATCGAAGCCGAGGCGGGCGAAGTGATCCATCATCGAATAATCGGGCTTGCCCGGCACCTGCAGATCAAAGCCCGAGCGTCCGGAAAAGGACGACCCGTGGACCAAGAATAACACCGGGCGGGCGTCGCCCGCTTTTGGTGCGCCGACCCGCTTGCGCCAGACATGAAGGTCCACACCATCCTTGTGCGCCGTATAGGCCTGGGACCAAATGTCGCTCATAGGCGGCCTGCCTTTCTGCGCTTTTCCTGAATCTTTTCCTGATCTTCGGCGAGGTACGGATCAAGCCGCGCCGGGGTGCGCAAAAACCCGTCCATCACATGCCAGAAGCGTTTGCGGTTAATGCCCAAAGGCGAGACATGGGCCTGGCCCTCGATGATCGAGAACTGGCGATCGGTATTGGGCAATAGATCGAAGAAGGCGAATAAATCTTCTTCGGTGGCAATACCGTCGTGTTCGCCGCGCAGGATGAGGGTCGGGCAGATGATATCGAGCGGATCGACGGTCGGCAGGTTGGCGCACATATCGGCGTAAGTGCCGGTCGGCACCTCGGAACAAAGCGGCGCTTCGGCATCGGCCAGGGCACCGGGGATCGCAGGTTCGGACGTGCCGGGCAGGTCGCGGTTGAAGATCGATTGGTAAAATGCACGGTCGACTTTACGCTTGTTGGAGCCCTGCCATTCACTCAGCTTCTTGCGCCGCTCAATCAATGTCGGCGCGCCTTCGCCGGTCCAGACAAAGGCATCGAGACAAATGCGCGCGCAAGCTTCGGGCTGGGCGGCGGCAAAACTGGCGAGGCGCAGCGCGCCCGAAGATTGGCCGTAGAAGAAATAGGAAGTGAGCCCGGTTTCGGCGGCGACCACCTGGACACCGGCTTTCAGGTCTTCGGCCCCATCGGCAATGGTCGCGCGGCAGCCGTCAGACCAATCGGAACGGCCATAGCCTTCGTGATCCATGGTCCAAACGTCGTAACCCCGGCGCGCGAATTCATCCATCAGGGAATATTCTTTCGACCCATTGACCGTCAGGTCGAAGCCGGACGGGCCCGAGAACGAGGAGCCATGGACCAGGATCAACACCGGGCGCGGGTTTGCCTTATCGGGCGGGCCGTCATGCTTGCGGAACATATAGAGCGACACATCGCCCTTTTTGGCGGTGTATTCGGCGCTCCAGATTGCGGGCTCAGGCGCCATGGCTCACCACCCAGTCATAGGCCGGCAAGGTCAGGAATTCAGAAAATTCCTTGGTCAGCACCATCTTGCGGAACAAATCGGCAGACGTATCGACGGCCTTAGCACGCGCGCCATCGTTCATGCCGTGCTTGATCTTAGCCACTTCCTCATCCAGGGTTTTTTCAAACACATCCCCGTCGATCACCACCCCGTCATCGCGCTTGGCGCCCCAGCGCACCCATTGCCATAGCTGAGTGCGTGAAATTTCCGCCGTCGCCGCATCTTCCATCAAATTATAAAGCGGTACGCAACCGTTACCGCGCAGCCAGGATTCGGTGTAGAGCAGCCCGACGTTGATATTCTGGCGAAAACCCGCTTCGGTGATCGGCCCTTCCGTGACCTTAAGTAAATCTTCGGCGGTGATATAGACATCTTCGCGCTTGTTATCGATCTGGTTGGGGCCCGGCATGAACTCGTCAAATACCGCTTTGGCTGTCGCGACCAACCCCGGGTGGGCTACCCAAGTGCCGTCATGGCCGTTTTTGACCTCCCGCAGCTTATCTTGATGCACTTTGTCGAGCGCCGCCGCATTGGCTTTTTCATCGCCGCGAATCGGGATCTGCGCCGCCATGCCGCCCATGGCGTGTACATTGCGCCGGTGACAGGTCTTGATCAGCAGCAGTGAATAGCTGGCCAGGAAATGGCTCACCATGGTGACCAACCCGCGATCAGGCAGCACGAAAGCAGGATCATTCCGGAATCGTTTGATGAAGGAGAAAATATAATCCCAGCGCCCACAATTAAGCCCGGCCGAGTGATCCTTAATCTCCCACAGGAATTCATCCATCTGGAACGCCGCGAGGATCGTTTCGATCAAGATGGTCGCCTTGATAGTGCCGCGCGGAATGTCGATTGTGTCCTGGGCAAAATTGAAGACGTCATTCCACAGGCGCACTTCCAGGTAATGTTCCATCTTCGGCAGATAGAAATACGGACCCGTGCCGCGCGCTAATTGTTCCTTGGCGTTGTGGAAAAAGAACAAGCCAAAGTCAAAAAATGCGCCGGTGACCGGCTTGCCATCAACCAGCATATGATTTTCCGGCAAATGCCAGCCGCGCGGACGCACCAGCAACACGGCAATCTTGTCGTTCAATGCGTAATGGCGCTTGGTGACGGGATCGTCGAAGCTGATTTGCCGACGCGCGGCGTCATAAAGATTGACCTGGCCGCGCACCATATTGTCCCAGGTCGGCGCGTTGGAATCTTCAAAATCAGTCATGAAAACATAGGCGCCGGAGTTGAGCGCGTTGATCACCATCTTGCGGTCTGTGGGGCCGGTGATCTCGGCCCGGCGGTCCTGTAAATCATCGGGGAGCGGGGCCACGGTCCAGTCGGCTTCGCGAATTTCCTGGGTCTCTTCCAGGAAATCGGGGCGCCAGCCCTCATCGAGCTTTTTCTGCACGTCTTCGCGGGCGGCCAGCAGTTCCAGCCGCCGGGCGCCAAAGCGGCGCTCCAGCTCGGCCACGAAACCGACCGCCTCCGGCGTCAGAATATGGGCGAATTCGGGGGCGATGGGGATCGTGAATTCAACGCCGTCGACTGCGGGGGACTGTGCCGCCAATGGGCCTCTCCTGTTGATTTTTTTATGTAATTGGGGGCTAACATACCAGATCAAAGCATGATTTCCAGCGTCCTACCCCGTATCCTATAATGCCACCCCGGGGCCGCCACAGGGCCGCCAGAGGGGCAGCAGGGAGAGACACAGCATGAAGACACGACAACTGGGCACGAGCGGCCTCAGCGCGCCGGTCATCGGCCTGGGCTGCATGGGCATGACACCGATTTATTCGCCGCCGAGCGAGGCCGAAAACCTGGCTGCGCTGGATAAA
>JBLHLO010000076.1:0-8914 GCA_047621105.1 Alphaproteobacteria bacterium | reverse complement strand
CATGACAAGTCGATCCCGCGCTTCTTCTGTTATCTCTCGCTGTTCACTTTCTTCATGTTGATGCTGGTGACGGCCAATAACTTCGTCCAGATGTTCTTTGGCTGGGAAGGGGTCGGGTTGGCGAGCTACCTGCTGATCGGCTTCTGGTACGATCGGCCTTCGGCTAATGCCGCTGCCATCAAGGCCTTCTTAGTGAACCGGGTTGGCGATTTCGGTTTTGCCCTGGGTGTTCTTGGCACGTTCTTGGTGTTCAATGCGGTTGCCTTCGACACGGTGTTTGCCGGCGTGCCGGGCATGGCGGGCAAGACATTCCATTTCCTGGGGCATGAACTCAACATCATCACTACCCTGTGCCTGTTGTTTTTCATTGGCGCTATGGGCAAATCGGCCCAATTGGGCCTGCATACCTGGCTGCCTGATGCCATGGAGGGGCCGACCCCTGTTTCGGCCCTGATCCATGCCGCCACTATGGTGACGGCAGGGGTCTTCATGGTCTGCCGTTTATCGCCGATGTTTGAATATTCCGATACCGCATTGACGGTGGTCACCGTGGTCGGCGCGACGACGGCATTGTTTGCCGCCACGGTCGGGCTGGTACAGAACGATATCAAACGGGTGATTGCCTATTCCACCTGCTCGCAGCTCGGCTACATGTTCTTTGCTGCGGGTGTTTCGGCCTATTCGGCGGCGATGTTCCACCTCACCACCCATGCGTTCTTCAAGGCGTTGTTGTTTTTAGGCGCCGGCTCGGTGATCCATGCCATGTCCGATGAACAGGACATGCGCAAAATGGGCGGCATCTGGCGCAAGATTCCGCTGACTTACGCGTATATGTGGATTGGCTCTTTGGCGCTGGCCGGCATCCCACTGTTTGCCGGATTCTATTCCAAGGATTTGATCATCGAATCCGCCTTCGCTGCCAAGACCGGGGCCGGGCAATATGCGTTCTGGCTGGGCGTTATTGCCGCCGCTTTGACCGCGTTCTATTCCTGGCGCCTGATCTTCATGACGTTTCACGGTAAAAGCCGCGCCGATCAACACGTGTTGGATCATGTCCATGAATCGCCGCTCACCATGACCGTGCCCATGGGGGTGTTGGCGGTGGGCGCCGTGCTGTCGGGGATTTTACTGGCGGGCATGTTCACCGGAGAAGGTTCGGCCGCTTTCTGGGGCAAGTCCCTTTATGTCGCGGCCAATCATACGGCGCTTGTCGATGCCCATCACGTGCCGGCTTGGGTCAAAGGCCTGCCGATCGCGGTTGCCTTTGGCGGCATTTTTGTCGCTTGGCATTTCTATATCCGCAAGCCTGATTTGGCGCCGCATCTGGCCGCCGAATTTCCGGAGATCCACGCCTTTCTTTACAACAAGTGGTACTTCGATGAGCTCTACGATGTCATATTCGTGCGACCTGCCAAATGGGTCGGTCGAATGTTGTGGCATGAGGGAGATGGCCGCGTGATCGATGGTTTTGGCCCCAACGGCATTGCCTCGGTGACGCTGGACTTTGCCCGGCGCGCCGCCCGGATGCAGACGGGCTACGTCTACCATTATGCCTTTGCCATGCTGATCGGTGTGGCTGCCTTCGTCAGCTATTACCTGTTTACGAGGTAATCAGATGCACGGCTGGCCCCTTCTTTCGCTCACCACCTTCGTGCCGCTCATCGGTGCGGCGTTCATCCTGATCATTCGCGGTGAAGAAGTCGTGGTGGCCCGCAATACCCGTAATGTGGCGTTGTGGACGTCGCTGATCACCCTGTTGCTGTCATTGATGGTCTGGGCCAATTTTGATCCCAAGACGGCGGCCTTCCAATTGGAAGAACGCGCCGCCTGGATACCGTCCCTCGGCATCACCTATCACATGGGGGTGGATGGGGTTTCGGTATTCTTTGTCGTGCTGTCGGCCTTTTTGACACCCATATGCGTGCTGGCCAGCTGGGAAGCGATCAAAGACCGTGTGCGCGAATACATGATTGCCTTCCTGGTGCTGGAAACGCTGATGATCGGCATGTTCTGTGCGCTCGACATCGTGTTGTTCTACCTGTTCTTCGAAGGCGTGTTGATCCCGATGTTCCTGATCATCGGTATTTGGGGTGGGGCGCGCCGGGTTTATTCAGCATTTAAGTTCTTCCTCTATACGTTGCTGGGGTCAGTGTTGATGTTGGTGGCAATCCTGGCGATCTATTACACGGCAGGTACCACCGATATTCCTGCGCTCATGAAGTTCTCTTTCAGCCGCGAGATGCAAATCTGGCTGTGGTTGGCCTTCTTTGCTTCCTTTGCGGTCAAGGTGCCGATGTGGCCGCTTCATACCTGGTTGCCTGATGCTCATGTGGAAGCGCCGACGGCTGGTTCGGTGATTCTCGCCGGGGTACTGCTGAAGATGGGTGGCTATGGTTTCTTGCGCTTTTCGCTGCCGATCATGCCGCTCGCGTCGGATTTCTTTGCCCCGCTGATCTTCGGACTCTCGATCATTGCGGTGATCTATGCCTCGCTGGTCGCGCTTGCTCAGGAAGATATGAAGAAACTGATCGCGTATTCCTCGGTCGCCCATATGGGCTTTGTGACCATTGGGATTTTCACCTTCAATGTTCAAGGGATCGAAGGCGCGATCTTCCAGATGTTGAGTCATGGTGTTGTTTCGGCGGCGTTGTTCCTCTGCGTTGGGGTTGTCTACGATCGCATGCATTCGCGCCTGATCGATACTTATGGGGGCCTAGTGCACCGTATGCCGATCTATGCGGCGGTGTTCATGGTGTTCATGCTGGCTTCCGTAGGGCTGCCGGGGACATCGGGGTTCGTCGGTGAAATTCTGGTGCTGGTTGGCGTCTATCAGGTATCGAGCTGGGTTGCAGCGCTGGCGGCAACCGGCGTCGTGCTGGGCGCGGCTTACATGCTGTGGCTCTATCGCCGGGTTATTTTTGGCACATTGGACAAGCCCGATCTGAAGGCGATTCTCGACCTGGATCGCCGTGAAATCGTGATCTTCGTGCCCCTGGTCCTTGTGGTGATCTGGATGGGCGTCTACCCGTCTTCATTCTTGGATCTGATCCATGTCTCGGCCCAGAACATCGTTGATAATTATCAAGCTGCCCTTAAAGCCGCAGGCGTGGCAAAGGGCCATGCCGGGTTGATCGGCTTGGGAGGCGTGCAATGACCAGTTGGACGCCTGCCCTGATGACAGCGGCCTTGCCCGAAGTATTTCTTGCCATCGCGGCCATGGCTCTGCTGATGATTGGCGTCTTTCGCGGCAATGAACATACCCGCGTGATTGGCTGGTTCTCGGTCGCGGTGATGGTTGTCGCGGCGGGGTTAGTGGCCGGGACCGCAGCGTCGCCGGGGACGGCTTTCGGCGGTATGTTCATCGTCGATGATTTTGCCCGTTACACCAAATTACTGGTGCTTCTGGGCTCTGGGCTCGCGGCCGTGCTGTCATTTTCTTATATCGAGCGCGAGGAAATGGCGCGCTTCGAATATCCGATCCTCTTCCTGTTCGCCACCATCGGCATGATGATGATGATTTCAGCGAACGATCTGATCGCGCTTTATGTCGGGCTTGAGCTGCAATCGCTTTCGCTTTACGTTGCCGCGGCCTTCCGCCGGGATTCCTTGCGCTCTTCGGAAGCCGGGCTCAAGTATTTCGTTCTTGGCGCGCTGTCGTCGGGCATGTTGCTCTACGGTGCGTCGCTGGTTTACGGCTTTGCCGGGACCACGGGCTTTGAGGGCATCGCCAAGGCGCTGGCGGCGAATCCGGGCAACACTGGCGTGTTGGTTGGTTTGGTCTTTATCACAGCCGGGCTTGCCTTCAAAATTTCCGCCGTGCCGTTCCATATGTGGACGCCCGATGTGTATGAGGGGGCGCCGACCTCCGTCACCACATTCTTTGCCATCGCGCCCAAGGTTGCAGCCATGGCGTTGTTCATCCGCGTGTTGACGGGCCCGTTTGCACCGATCACCGCACAATGGCAACAAGTGGTGATGCTGATTGCGGTGCTGTCTATGGTGCTGGGCGCTTTCGCCGCGATCAACCAAACCAATATCAAGCGGCTAATGGCTTATTCGTCGATCAGTAACGTTGGCTACATGCTGGTCGGTCTTGCGGCAGGGACCGAGGCCGGCGTGCGCGGTGTTTTGATCTATTTAGTGATTTACGTCGCTATGACGGCGGGCAGCTTCGCCTGCATCTTGTCCATGCGGGTGCATGGTCGGGCCGTGGAAGGCATTGAAGACCTCAAAGGATTGGGACGCACTCGTCCGGCGCTCGCCTTGGTGATGGCGGTATTTATGTTCTCCATGGCGGGCATTCCCCCGCTGGCGGGATTCTTCGGCAAGCTTTACGTGTTCTTGGCCGCGATCCAAGCTGGGCTTTACGTGCTCGCCGTGATCGGTGTGCTGGCATCAGTGGTGGCAGCATTTTATTACCTGCGTATCGTCAAGCTGATGTATTTCGACGAACCGGCCGACGCCTTTGACCGTCTGCCTGGGCGTGAGGTCGGTGTCGTGCTGGTGGCAACTGGTTTGTTTACCGCCTTTTTCTTCCTCGTGCCATCGTCGGTGCTTGATGCAGCCGCCGTTGCCGCAAAATCGCTGTTCGCGGGGTAGCGGGCGCCGCTACGTGCGCCTGGCGCGAATGAGCAAAACCCTTTCTGAATTTTTCACTTTGACCGCGCTGGGCACGGTCACCAGTACTAATGATGAGGCGATGGCCTTAGCTGGCAGCGGGGCGCCGGAAGGCACGCTGATTACGGCCCGGGCGCAGAATGCCGGGCGGGGACGTCGCGGGCGGGATTGGCATAGCCCCGAAGGTAATCTTTATCTTTCTCTGATCCTTACGCCAGCAGCTGGCATGAGCGACGCCACAGCTATCGGATTTGCCGCCGCCCTTGCGGCGCGGACGGCTGTGGCAGCGTGTTTGCCGGGTGATCCTACACAGGTTGAGGTCAAATGGCCGAATGACGTGTTGATTGAGGGTGCGAAAGTAGCGGGACTGCTGATTGAAGCGGTGCCGGGCCGTGCCGGAGCCTTGGTACTGGGGCTTGGTATCAACATCGCCCATCATCCGGTGGACACGCCCTATCCGGCAACTTCTGTCGCCGCAAAGGGAGGGCATGTCTCAGTAGAGGCCCTCCGAAATGCTTTTTGCCGTGACTTCCTGTCCCTTTACGCCGCCTATGGGTGCGATGGTTTTACCCCCTTGCGGGCTGATTGGTTGGCCCATGCGCGGGGTGTGGGGGATCCTATTAGGGTCAATTTGGAAGGCGCACGCTTCGACGGTACATTCAAGGATATCGACGCTGGTGGTGCCTTGGTCCTTGACCTGGGCGGCGGGGTGGTCAAAAAGTTCACCGCTGGCGATGTCTTCTTTGCGAGCATTTGAGGGGGGCAGGGGGAATTATGCGGCTTGCCATCGATTGCGGTAACACCAACACCAAGTTTGGTCTTTACGAAGGCGCGGCGCCCCAGGGCCGTTTCGTACATGTCTACCGTCTTGATACCGACGCCGGTTTGAGTGCGGATGATTACCGGGCGCGCTTTGATAAAGAACTATCAATGGCTGGGATTGAGGCGGGGGCTGTCACCGGTGCCGGACTAGCCTGTGTCGTCCCAAAAGCGCGGGCGGGGCTGATTGATTTTGCGCGTAGTTTGACAGGCAATGATCCGGTGGAGATCGGGGCCCCGGGCATTGACCTCGGTCTCAAGGTGCTCATTCAAAAACCGGCGGAAGCCGGGGCCGACCGCTTGGCCGCTGCCGTTGGTGCCCATGCGGGCTGGCCGGGCACCAAAATCGTGCTCGATTTCGGCACGGCGACCACCTTTGATGTGGTGACGGCAGCGGGCAATTACGCAGGGGGGATCATCACACCCGGCGTCAACTTGGCGCTCGATGCGTTGCATGCGGGCACGGCACAATTGCCGCGTATCAATGTGGCCAAGCCGGACCGCTTGATCGGGACGTCCACGGTGGGCGCCATGGAATCGGGTATTTACTGGGGCTATATCGGCCTTATTGAAGGTATAGTGGCGCGCATTCGGGACGAATATCCGGGTGACGTGACGGTCATTGCTACCGGTGGCCTGGCTGCGCTCTTCGCTGAGGGTGCGGCGGTCATCAATGCAACCGCACCTGATCTCACGCTATCAGGCATCATTTTGGTCCTCGAACGTAACCAACCATAATAATAAAGGTTCCCGTATTGCCCGACGCATCCCCCGACGCATCTTATAATCCCGAATCCGTCATTGCCGCTGCCCGTGAGGGCCTGGTCTACCTGCCGCTCGGTGGGGCCGGTGAGATCGGCATGAACATGTATCTCTATGGCTGTAAGGGTAAATGGATCGCCATCGAATGCGGTATCACCTTCGGTGATGACACAACCCCCGGCATAGATGTGATGATGGCCAATCCCGCTTTCTTGGAAAGCGTGAAGGACTGTCTTCTGGCCATCGTGTTGACCCATGGCCATGAGGATCATCAGGGGGGGCTTGGCCATCTCTGGCCACGGCTCGAATGTCCGGTTTATGCGACAAGGTTTACCGCGGGGCTGGTGCGGGCGCGGTTGGCTGAAACCGGACTTGCCGGCGTTGTGCCGTTACATGAACTGGATTTGAAAGCCGAAATCACCCTCGGGCCGTTCAAAATTCGTTATGTCACGGTCACCCATTCAATTCTTGAGCCCAATGCCTTGGCGATTGAAACGCCCTTCGGCACGCTTGTGCACACAGGTGATTGGAAGCTCGACCCCGAACCGCTGATCGGAGAGGTGACCGATGAAGCCCAATTCCGTGCCTTGGGGGATAAGGGCGTGTTGGCGATGATCTGTGATTCGACCAACGTCTTCAACGAAGGAGTTTCGGGTTCGGAAGCGACCGCGCGTAAGGGCTTGCGCGACACCATTAGCGGCTTCAAGAACCGCGTGGCGGTGGCGTGTTTTGCCTCCAACATGGCGCGGGTTGAATCAATCGCTAAGGTCGCCGCCGATTGTGGTCGCCATGTCGCCTTGGTCGGACGGTCCCTCTGGCGGATGACGCAGATTGCCCGTGATTGCGGCTATCTTCAAGGCGTGCCCGATTTCCTGACCGAACATGATTGCGCCCATTTGCCGCGCTCTAAAGCGCTTTATATCTGCACCGGCAGTCAGGGTGAACGGCGGTCGGCGCTGGCGCGCATTTCGTCAAACGATCATGCCAATGTGGTGCTGGAAGAGGGCGATGCGGTGTTGTTCTCATCGCGAACCATTCCGGGTAATGAACGTCCTATTTACGCCATGATGGACCGCTTGGCCCAACGGGGCTGCATCATCGTCACCGGGCGCGATGCACCGATTCATGTATCGGGCCATCCGGCCCGGGCGGAACTGGCGGAACTCTATAAATGGGTGCGCCCGACCCATTCGGTGCCGATGCATGGCGAATCCCGCCATCTATTGGAGCATGCGGCCTATGTCAAAACCCTCGGCATTAAACATGCCCATGTGGTGACCAACGGCAATGCGCTCAGGCTGGCGCCCGGCGCGCCCAAGATCGTCGGCCAGGTGCCGATTGGCCGCCTCGGGCTTGATGGGAACCGGCTGGTGGAGGTCGATGAGGCGCTGTTGGCGCCGCGCCGCCGCGCCGCCGTTGCCGGCAATGCTTTTGTGACCGTGGTGATTGATGATGAGGGGGTGCTGGTCGCTGATCCCGAGGTCTCACTGACCGGCATTGTCGCTAATCCGATAGAAGAGCGTGAGGCGATTGCCCAGGCCGTGGACGAAATTGAGCGTGTGATGGCCCGCCCGCGTGGGCGCAAGGGCAAGCTTAAGACTAAGGGGAGTGATTTGGCCCTGGATGAGGAAATTCGACGTGCCGTGCGCCGGGGGATCAATCGCGCCACCGGCAAAAAGCCGGTGATCGCAGTTCACGTGATCGACGTATAATGGCTGAGCGAGAATTTTCTGAGCCCCAAAGGACGGAGAAAGTAACGTGAATTGGTTCACCGGCATCATGGTTTTCGTCATCGCGTGGTGGATGGTGCTGTTTACGGTACTGCCCTGGGGCAACCGACCGCCGGAAGAAGTTGAACCGGGTCATGATGAGGGGGCTCCGGATAAGCCTCGCCTGTGGCTTAAGGCGCTGGTCACCACAATCATTGCGACGTTTATTTGGGGCGTGATTTACTGGGTGATCGAATCCGACATCATTACCTTCAGGCCTTCATAGGCATTTATGGAGAGCGGTATGGCGGATAATGTTCCCTTCGGGGTGAGAGGCATCGACCATCTGGTGTTGCGCACCAGCAAGGGCGAACAGATGATCGCCTTTTACCGCGACATCCTCGGGCTGCCGATTGAGCGACAGAATAAGAGCGGCTTGACGCAACTCCGTGCCGGTAATGCGCTGATCGATATCGTCCCGGTGGAGGATAGAAATTTACCCGGTCGGAATATGGAACATTACTGTCTACGGGTGGAACCATTCGATGTGGAAGCGGTCCGCGCGCATCTGGAGGCAGCGGGTGCCAAGGTGGTCAAATCGGGCAACGGCTATGGGGCCGAGGGCCGGGGGGAAAATCTTTATTTTCTCGATCCCGATGGGAACGAAGTAGAACTGAAGGGCCCGAGTGACGGCAAGCTGTTCGGTCAATGAGCTATTGTGAAATTTCCCGGGGCCATCCCGTCCACGGTCCCCATCATGATCTTGAATATGGCCGGCCGGTGACCGATGACGATGTGATTCTTGAACGCATTGCCATGGAAATCATGCAGGCGGGCTTGTCATGGTTGTTGGTGCTGAACAAGCGCGCCGCCCTTAAATCGGCGTTCAAGGGGTTCGAGGTCGATGTGGTGGCGCGTTTTGGCGCCCGAGATATCAACCGCCTGCTCAAGGATGCGGGCATCATTCGCAACCGCCGCAAGATTGAGGCGATCATTGAAAACGCGCG
>JBLHLO010000075.1:0-8930 GCA_047621105.1 Alphaproteobacteria bacterium | reverse complement strand
CATCGGCCAGCGCCATGCAAAGATGCTCGCCGGTCACGGGATCAAGAGCGCACGCGCCCTGCATGATGCGCCGGATCGCTGGATACGTGCCCGGATGGGTGTCACCGGGTTGCGCACCGTGTTGGAACTGCGCGGCCAGGCCTGCATCACCTTCGCGGTCCAGCCGCCGGCACATAAGACGCGGGTGGTGTCGCGTTCGTTCCGTGATCCGATCCTGAACCGCGACATGCTGGGCGAAGCGGTGGCGAGTTTTGCGGCGTCCGCCGGGGAAAAGCTGCGCGTGGCAAAACAGGTTGCCGGGGGCCTGAGCGTTTTCATCAAGACCAGCCGCTTCGCCGAAGGGGCAAAGCATTACGCTGATACCGTGACCATTGTCCTGCCGGAGGCGACCAACGATACCGCCGTTTTGATTGGTGCTGCGCTGCGCGGTTTTGAGGGCATCTTTCGCCCCGGCTATCGTTACAAGCGGGCGGGGGTGATGTTGTTCGATCTTGGCCCCGAAGGTGGTGGGACAGGCTCCCTGTTCGGGGCCGCCGCCAACCCGCGGGCGGCGGCTTTGACGGTGGCCTGCGATCGTCTCAACCAACGGCTCGGGCGCGGGGCGGTCCGTTATGGTGCCGAAGGCATCGCCGGGCGCTGGCAGACCCGGCGGCGGTTCTCCTCGCCGCGCTACACCACCTGTTGGGACGAAATTCCGGTGGTCCACGCCTGAACAGATGGCCGGGCTGGAAATGGATGCCCCGAGGCGTTAGTAATGGCCCGCCGTTCCCCTTTCCGATTTGACAGGAGCCATCGTTGTCCCCGAAACCCCTGATTCGCCCTTTCGCCGGCTTGCGCCCGGCAGCTGACTTTGCCACCGAGGTGGCGGCCCCGCCCTATGACGTGGTGTCGACCGATGAGGCGCGGGCGCTGGTCGACGGGCGGCCCTTGTCATTTCTGCATATTTCCAAACCCGAGATCGACCTGGCGCCGGGTACCGATCCGTTCGCGCCCGAGGTCTATGCCAAGGGGGCCGAGAACCTTGCCCGGATGATTAAAGACGGCGTGCTGACGCGTGATGCCAAGCCTTGTTATTACGTCTATCGCTTGAAGATGGGCGCGCGTGTCCAGACCGGGATCGTCGGCGGCGGTTCGGTCGCGGCCTATAATGAGAACCGCATCCGCCGTCATGAATTTACCCGTCCCGAAAAAGAAGACGACCGCGTTCGCCAGATAGAGACGACCGGCGCCCAGACCGGCCCGGTCTTCACCGTCCATCATCCGGATGCCGGCTTGGCTGATGTGGTGGCGCGCACGGTTACGGGTACTCCGGCCTATACGGTTGATCTTGCCGGTGTCACGCATACGTTTTGGGTGGTGAATGATGATGCCGATATCCAAGCGACTTCAAACGCCTTCGACGCCATGGATGTGGTCTATATCGCCGATGGTCATCACCGTTCGGCGGCCGCCTCCCGCGTGGCGGTGACATGTGCGGCCAAAGATGCGAATGCCGACGGCAACCGTCCTTACAATTATTTCCTGTTGGTCAGTTTTCCCGCCGACGAGGTGGCAATCTATGATTACAACCGCGTGGTCAAGGACCTGAACGGCCTGGCCCCAGATGCCTTCCTCGAAAAATTGACGGACGCCTTCGTGGTGACGCCGTCGGCGGATCAGGCCAAGCCGACAGGTGCGCATGAATTCGGTATGTATCTTGGGGGGCAGTGGTATCAGCTCACGCTGAAAAATAAGCCGGGTGCCGGTGCGTCGCCGGTGGCGCGGCTTGATGTCAGCTTGTTGCAAGAACACCTGCTGGGCCCGGTGCTCGGCATTGGTGATCCCCGTACCGACAAGCGCATTGATTTCGTCGGCGGTATTCGCGGTCTCGGCGGGTTGGAAAAACGGGTGACGGATGGCTGGGCCGTGGCCTTTGCGCTTTACCCCACGTCGATCAATGATTTGATGGCGGTTGCCGACGATAATCAGGTGATGCCGCCCAAATCCACTTGGTTCGAACCCAAGCTTGCCGACGGGCTCGTTTCCTTGATGCTTGATTGACGGTCTAGGCGATGACGCCGGTCCCGCCTTCAACCGTCTTCGTTATTTGTGGGCCGACCGCGAGCGGTAAATCGGGCCTGGCACTGGCGCTGGCCGAGCGGTTGGGGAAAACCGAGACCGGCGGCACTGGCGGCACCGTCATTAATGCCGATTCGATGCAAGTGTACCGTGGCCTCGAAATCCTGACGGCGCAGCCGGATGCCCAAACCCGTGCCCGCGTGCCGCACGAACTTTACGGTGTCTTGGCAGCGGATGATCCATGTTCGGCCGGGCGCTGGCGGGGTATGGCGCTGGAGGCTATCGCGACGGCGCAGGCCGAGGGGCGGGTGCCCATCCTTACCGGGGGCACGGGCCTCTATTTGAAAGCGCTGATGGAAGGGATCGCGCCGGTACCGAAAATCCCGGATGGGATACGTGCCGATGTGCGGGCGCGTCATGCGCGGCTCGGCAATGACGGTTTGCACGCGGCGCTTGCCGTTGTCGATCCGGATGCTGCCGCGACGATCAAACCGAGCGACCCTCAACGAATGATGCGCGCCCTTGAAGTTATGGAAGCGACCGGTGAGCCCCTGAAGGCATGGCAGGGAAGACAAGGCACAGGGGCGCCCGCCGGATTAGATTTTCGCACGGTGCTGCTCGACCCGCCGCGGGCCGATCTCTATGCCGCTATCGAGGTGCGCTTCGATGCGATGGTCGCGGCGGGGGCGGTTGATGAGGCGGCGGTATTGGTGGGGCGTGGTCTCGATCCATCACTGCCGGCGATGAAGGCCCTAGGGGTGGCGGATCTGGCCCGGGCAGCAGCCGGCGGCATTGCCCTTGAGGATGCGGTTATGCAGGCCAAAACCGCCAGCCGCCACTATGCCAAGCGCCAGGTAACCTGGTTTAAAGGGCAGATCATTACTAATTTTCGATATAATGAGAAATTTTCAGAAAGCTTTTGTCAAAAAATCTTATCAGATATTCTATAATTCTTCTTGACCAGGGGGGCGTGGCCCCTTAGGTTGCGCAGCTTGCCGGGCCAGATGGGGAGAATCCTTGGGTTTTCTTCCGGCTCAGCGGACAGATATCGCTCTGGATTGAAGGTTAAAGGAACGGGACAATGGCTAACGGTAAGCTGACCGGCTCGCAGATCATCCTCAAGGTTCTCGCCGAGGAAGGGACCGACGTCCTCTTCGGCTATCCGGGCGGCGCAGTCCTGCCCATTTATGATGCGCTGTTTCAGCAGAAGGCGGTTCGCCACATCCTCGTTCGCCAAGAAGGCGGTGCGGTGCATGCCGCCGAGGGCTACGCGCGGTCGACCGGCAAGGTCGGCGTGGTCCTGGTGACATCGGGCCCCGGCGCCACCAATGCGGTGACCGGTTTGACCGATGCGCTGATGGATTCTATCCCGGTGGTCTGCCTGACTGGCCAGGTGCCGACGCATTTGATCGGCAACGATGCTTTTCAGGAAGCCGACACTACCGGTATTACCCGCCCATGCACCAAGCATAATTATCTGGTGAAGGATGTGGCTGATCTCGCGCGTGTGTTGCGCGAAGCTTTCTATGTCGCCCGTTCCGGCAGGCCAGGTCCGGTGGTCGTCGACCTGCCCAAAGATGTGTTGCAGGCACTGTCGGCATACGCGCCGATGCCAGTGCGCCAACGTACGGCCCATAAGACGTATCGTCCCCAGATGCGGGGTGACACTGATGCGATTGGTCGCGCGATGGAACTGATTGCCAATGCTAAACGACCGGTCTTCTACACCGGTGGGGGGATCATCAATTCAGGCCCGCGTGCGGCCAAGTTTCTGGGTGAGTTGGTCAAGAAGACGGGCTACCCGATTACCAATACGCTGATGGGCTTGGGCGGATATCCCGCGCATGACAAGCAGTTCCTTGGCATGCTCGGCATGCACGGCACCTATGAAGCCAACCTTGCAATGTATAATTGTGACGTCATGGTGTGTATCGGCGCGCGGTTTGATGACCGTGTGACCGGGAAGATCACGGAGTTTTCACCCAACTCGAAGAAGATCCATATCGACATCGATCAGTCATCCATCAACAAGAACGTGATTGTCGATATGCCCATCGTCGGCGATTGCGCCACCGTGCTGGCGCAGATGCTGAAGCGTTGGGATGAGAAAAAATATAAGTCCAATGCCAAGGCGTTGGCTAAATGGTGGAAGCAAATTAACACCTGGCGCGGGCGCAATTGCCTTGCCTACACGCATTCCGATACGGTGATTAAACCGCAATACGCGCTGGAACGCCTGCAGGCATTGACCCAGCATAAGGACGTCTATTTCACCACCGAAGTGGGCCAACACCAGATGTGGGCGGCGCAGTTCCTGCAGTTCAACCAGCCTAATCGTTGGATGACTTCGGGAGGTCTGGGCACCATGGGTTATGGGCTGCCAGCGGCTATCGGCGTGCAGGTGGCGCATCCCAAATCGCTGGTGATCGATGTGGCAGGCGAGGCTTCGATCTTGATGAATATCCAAGAGCTTTCGACCGCCGCGCAATACCGGTTGCCGGTCAAGGTTTTCATCCTCAACAACTATTATATGGGGATGGTGCGTCAATGGCAGGAACTGCTGCATGGTGGGCGTTATTCGGAAAGCTATATGGAAAGCCTGCCCGATTTCGTGAAGCTGGCGGAAGCCTTCCAGGGCGTCGGCTTGGTTGCCGACAAGCCGAGTGACGTCGATGGCGTCATCAAGGAGATGATGGCGGTAGATAAATTCGTCATCGCCGATATCCGCGTAGATCAAAAGGAAAATTGCTTCCCGATGATTCCTTCGGGCGCGGCTCATAATGAAATGTTGCTGGGTCCAGCCGATAAGTCGGCCAAGCCGATTTCGGAAGAAGGTATGGTGTTGGTTTAGGCCACACTTAACAAGGCATAGGATAACAAGGAACCGATACGTGAGCGATCAAACCATCGAACGCCATACCATCGCCGTGCTCGTGGATAATGAAGCGGGTGTGCTGGCGCGCGTCATCGGATTGTTTTCCGGGCGCGGCTACAACATCGAAAGCCTGACCGTGGCCGAAGTGAACACGACACATTCACTGTCGCGGATCACGGTCGTCACCTCGGGCACGCCGCAGATCGTTGAGCAGATCAAGGCTCAATTGAACCGCCTGGTGCCGGTACACAAGGTCTCGGACCTGACTGAAGAGGGTGAGCACGTCGGCCGCGAACTGGCGCTGGTGAAGGTGCGCGGCAGTGGCGACAAGCGTGTGGAAAGCCTACGCATTGCCGATATCTTCCGTGCCGGCGTGGTTGATTCGACGGCACGCTCCTTCGTGTTTGAGATCACGGGCTCGACCGAAAAAATTGATGCTTTCGTCCGCCTGATGGAACCCCTTGGGTTAATTGACATTTCGCGGACCGGAATTGTGGCTATTGCCCGCGGGGAAAAGCCTCTCTAAAACATGCCAGCCGCTGCCAGCGGGGCGGTGGGGCGAACGATAAAGGGATGAATCATGCGCGTTTACTACGACCGAGATGCGGACGTAAACCTGATCAAGAAGAAGAAGGTCGCGATCGTCGGCTACGGCAGCCAGGGCCATGCCCATGCGCTCAATCTCAAGGATTCAGGCGTCAAGGAAGTGGCTGTGGCGCTGCGTCCGGGATCAACTTCGGCGGCCAAGGCTAAGAAGGAAAAACTTAAAGTCATGACGAATGCGGCGGCGGCCAAATGGGCCGACATCGTCATGGTTCTGGTGCCTGATGAATTGCAGGCCGATCTTTACCGCGACGAATTGCTGCCTAATATGAAAAAGGGTGCGGCGCTCGCTTTTGCTCATGGCCTTAACATCCATTTCCAGTTGATTCAGGCGCGCCCCGACATGGACGTTTTCATGATCGCGCCCAAGGGGCCAGGTCATACGGTGCGTGGTGAATACCTGAAGGGTGGCGGTGTGCCGTGCCTAATCGCGGTCGAGCAAGACTCGTCGGGTAATGCCCATGACATCGGGCTTTCTTATGCGTCGGCTATTGGCGGCGGGCGCTCGGGCATTATTGAGACCACGTTCCGCGAAGAATGTGAAACCGATCTCTTTGGCGAGCAATCGGTGCTGTGCGGTGGCCTGACCAGTTTGATCAAGGCTGGGTTCGAGACTCTGGTCGAAGCGGGCTACGCGCCTGAGATGGCTTATTTCGAATGCCTGCACGAGGTGAAGTTGATCGTCGACCTGATCTACGAAGGCGGCATTGCCAATATGCGCTACTCAATCTCCAACACCGCCGAATATGGCGATTATGTTTCAGGCCCGCGGTTGATCGACGAGACCGTCAAGGCGCGCATGAAGGAAGTGTTGGATGATATTCAGTCGGGCCGCTTCGCGCGCGATTGGGTGCTGGAAAACCGGGCCGGCCAAGCCAGCTTCAAGGCCATGCGGCGCAGAGAAGCCGAGCATCCGATCGAGGAAGTGGGCGCCAAGCTCCGGGCTATGATGCCCTGGATCACCAAGAATCAGCTGGTGGATAAGAGCAAAAACTAACTTACCCACAGGTTTTATAGGGGGCCGGGCTCATTTGGGACCGGCCCCTTTTTTGCGCCTTTGATCCTCTGGTCAAGGCGATTTTGCCCCGGAGCGGTGGAAAACAGGGGAAAATGGTCATTTTTCCACTCCCATGTTGCGAATGAGGACAAAAAAGGCGTAAAACGAAAGCGTTAACCAGCTTTCTTAAGGTTTTTATGAATTGTTAACGCTATCGGCGTTAACGTTGTTAAGTCATTTACGTCATTGAGTTTCTTGTGCTCATACAGGGGATATCGGTGGCGGGAGACCAAATCGGTACCGGATTGAATATGAAGCTAGGCATCACCATGCACGACGTACCCAGTATTGACACCCGAATGATTGCGGTGCCGATGCCTGTCCGTGCGCGTGCGGCTGCGGCATTCCAATTCGGTCTCTTGGCCTACGGGGTGGGGCTGCGACTTAGGCACCCCTGAACCGCGCGCAACCGCGTTGCCGTTCGGGGGACCTAATGTGATGAACAATTGCTGCCCTTTACGGGCACCTGAGTCGCAAGGAATGACCCATGAGCAAGAGTACAGATTCAAATTACGTAAAAATCTTCGACACGACACTGCGTGACGGAGAACAATCGCCCGGTGCGTCCATGACGCTGACCGAAAAACTGCGCATTGCCGAAGTTCTGGAAGAACTGGGTGTCGATGTTATCGAAGCCGGTTTTCCGATCGCGTCGAACGGTGACTTCGAAGCCGTTTCTGAAATTGCCAAGACAGTAAAGACATCTATCGTGTGCGGGCTTGCCCGCGCCCATGCGGGTGACATCGACCGCGCGGCGGACGCATTGCGGCATGCAAAGCATCCGCGCATTCATACTTTTATCTCTACGTCGCCGCTGCACATGAAATACAAACTGCAGATGGCGCCCGATGATGTTCATGCCGCGGTGATTTCATCCGTCACCCAGGCGCGGAACCATACTGACGACGTCGAATGGAGCCCCGAAGACGGTTCGCGCTCCGAGCATGATTTCCTCTGCCGCTGTGTCGAATCGGCGATTTCCGCCGGGGCCGGGACCATCAACGTCCCAGATACCGTGGGTTACGCGGTGCCCGAGGAATTTGCTGCCCTGATCACCATGCTGATGAACCGGGTGCCCAATATCGACAAAGCGGTGATTTCGGTTCATTGCCATAACGACCTGGGGCTGGCCGTCGCCAATTCCTTGGCCGCGGTTAAGGCAGGCGCGCGCCAGGTCGAATGCACGATCAATGGGCTTGGAGAACGTGCCGGTAACGCGGCGCTGGAAGAAATCATCATGGCGCTCAAGACCCGCAAGGACGTGCTGCCGTTTGAGACCGGTATTAATACCACACAGATCATGCGGGCATCGCGTCTGGTGTCGGCGGTGACCGGGTTCAACGTCCAACCCAATAAGGCCATCGTCGGTGCCAATGCCTTCGCGCATGAATCGGGTATTCATCAGCACGGCATGCTGCAACATGCCCAGACGTATGAAATCATGCGCCCCGAAGACGTCGGCCTCTCGAAGTCGAAGTTGGTTATGGGCAAGCATTCGGGCCGGCACGCCTTTCGTGAAAAACTCCGGGAAATGGGCTTCGACCTTGGTGATAATGCGGTTGAAGATGCTTTTCGGCGTTTCAAGGACCTTGCCGACAAAAAGAAAGAAGTGTTCGACGAGGATATTCTCGCCTTGGTCGAAGACGAAGCCGTGCGCGCCAACGACCGCATCCAGGTCGAAGGCCTGAAGATCACCTGTGGCACCGAAAGTGCGGCGACGGCGGAACTGATCATGGCGATTGACGGTGAAACCGGTACCGTCACGGCGAGCGGGGATGGGCCGGTGGATGCGATCTTCCGCGCCATCCGTGAGTTGTTTCCCCATGAGGCCAAGCTGCTGCTTTATCAGGTGCATGCGGTTACCGGCGGCACCGATGCTCAGGCTGAGGTCACGGTCCGGCTCGAGGAGCAGGGACGCACCGTCAATGGACAGGGGGCTGATACGGATACGCTTGTCGCGTCGGCCCGGGCTTATGTGAATGCCCTCAACAAATTACTGGTGAAGCGGGAAAAATCTGTTTCCGCTCTATCGGCGTGAGGATTTAAAAGAGACGGGTGCCGGCCAGATGGGCGGCACCACAGCAAGGGGATAGTGAGGCTCTATGTTTTCGAGATTACTTGGAATGCTGTCGGCCGACATGGCGATCGATCTTGGGACCGCCAATACGCTTGTTTACGTGAAAGGCCGCGGCATTGTGCTGAATGAGCCGTCGGTGGTTGCCATTGCTAACATCAAGGGCCGCAAGCAGGTGCTGGCGGTCGGTGACGAAGCGAAGATGATGCTGGGCCGCACGCCCGGTAATATCGAGGCGATTCGGCCACTGCGCGACGGGGTCA
>JBLHLO010000074.1:0-8979 GCA_047621105.1 Alphaproteobacteria bacterium | reverse complement strand
TCGTCTTCGGCTTATGCCTTGGCGGTTATCCGGGGCGATGGCGATACGACCATGCTGGCGGCGGGCAGCTTCCGTAAATACATCGGTGGCGGCATGAAGAAAAAGAAGATTGGGCCACAAGATCTTAAGCCGGTTCTTGAACTGACCACCGGCAAAAGCATTTTTGGTGTCAAGACGGCTAAGGACTACGGCCATCCGGAACTCGATAATCTCGGGCTTGAACGGTATATTGCGACCGCCCCCAATACCCCTGCCAATATCGCCAAAGTTCTGGATGCGGCGATTGCGCGTGCGTTAATGAATAAGGAGTTCGATGCTTGGGCGAACAAGGTTGGGCATGGCCCGATACAGCATCTTGATGGCAATGCTTCGGCGGCTAAGATCAAAGCATTGATTAACACCTACAAGAAATACGCGGACAAGCTTTAAAGTCTTTTTCGCTGGAACGGGCGCCCAATGGGCGCCCGTTTCTTTTAGGAGACCATGAAAAAAATAACCATCACGTCCTCGGACCCCCTCAGCACCTTTCATGCGCAGGCTAGATTGTTAGCCGACGTATTGAAGGATGCGGGGGTCGCCGATGACGTTCAAATTTTGGATTCTACGGGCAGCGTGATCAACGCGGAAAGAACCTCTGCGGGTACGGCAGACCTTGGCTTCATGGCATCTAATTGGGTGCCCCGCGCGGTTGCCGGGCTTGATCCTTTTACGGTGCCGCTGGAAATCGCCATTGTGACGCCGCTCAACGCGGGGCCTTTGTTCTTTGTCGCGCCAGCTGATTCGCCCCTCAATTCGGTACGTGAGCTCAAGGGAAAGCCGGTTGCTGTCGGCCACGCAGATTCGGGCATGGCCCAACATGCGGCGAATATTGCCAAGGTTCTGGGCTGGCAAGGTGATGACGTTGCCTTTTCCCATATCTCCACCTTCGACGGGGGTGCCGCGCTTGCTAACGGTAGTGTTGTCGCGCAATTTTCGGCCCCGATCCCAAGCGTCCATTTCACTAATCTTTGTGACGCCATGCCGGTCAAGGTTTTGGAATTCGATCCCAGCGATATTGAGGCTCTCTGTGCAGCCCATCCGTTCTATTCACCGGCCCTGGTGCCGGCGGCCTTCGTGCCGGGGCTTGAACGCGATATGCCGGCGCTTGGCGTTCTTAACGTTGTGGTGACCAAGGCTTCGGCCCCGGATGCATTCGTCGGTGCCGTGGCGCGCGCCTTTATCGAAGGGGCAGCAGGGTTGGAGCAAGCTCACGCGTTGTTCCGTGGTTTGCCGGAACAACTAGCGCGGGCCCGTGAACATGGGGTGGCGGCATTGGCCCCGGGGGGTGCCCCTTTGCATCCGGCGGCAGCCGAGGCCTTCAAGGATGCAGGGCTGCTGGTCTGATGGTGGGTGAGGGCTCTCGGATAAGCTTTACCGCTTTGGTGGCAACTGGTAAGGGCGAAGCGGTGGGGTTCACTTCCGCGGCATGGGCCCGGGCCTCTTTCCTTGAACTTGTTGGTATTGATCCTTTTCCAGGCACCCTTAACCTCACCGTCATGGATGGGGTAGCCCAGGCCGCCTGGGCACAGCTTCGGGCGACAGGCGGGCGTCTTATGCCCCCGCCGGACCCAGCGTGGTGCGCTGGTCGGTTATTCCCGGCATTGCTGGACGGGCGCATTGAAGGCGCCATTATCGTGCCCGAGGTGGCCGATTACGCCACTGATCAGATCGAAATCATTGCCGCGGTCAATCTGCGTGCCACCCTTGGGATAGGGGATGGCGATCCCGTGTTGGTGAGCGCACTAGCACCCTAGCTTTTCTATGCTAGCCTTTAACCGATGGGGCTTCATAAGAGACCCCCATTTCAGGAGGTCAAGACACCATGATTGGAACCACCAAGCGTCGTGAGCAGGGGCTGGCTGATCCCCTTTTGGGTCAGGTCATGGGCGAAATGGGTATGGATAAGGTGCCACTTTATGAGCACCAATCCAAAGACCGGCTCGAATACAAAGAACGGATTAACGCGCTGACGCCGTTTCGCCACGGCCCGATTGGTTCTAACAAGCGGGAGGTGACGGACCCTGAAGCCATGGCGGCGGAGATCAAGGCCAGGGCCAAGGCTGTGGGCGCTGATCTGGTGGGGATGTGCGCCTTGCATCCGGTCATGATCGATCAAGGATTTGAAACATCATTCAAAAATGTCATCGCCTTTTGCCACCATGAATCTTATGACGAGGTTGTGAAGGGCCCGGAAGCGGTCAGTGACGAAGCGCATCGCGCTTATTGGATGGTCGCTAAAATTGCCACGGAAATGGTGCAGTGGATTCGCGAAGATTTGGGCTGGGATGCCGTCGCCCACCATAATGGCGGCACCTATATCCAGGCGATTCCCGTGCTCTGGCAATGCGGTTTTGGGGAGCTGGGTAAGCATGGCAGCCTGATTAATCCGGAATTCGGCGCGAGCTTTCGGCCCAGCTTTATTACCACTGATCTGCCGGTGGCCTATGACGCGCCGATTTCATTCGGGGTCCAGGACCGCTGCAGCGTGTGTCAGGTGTGCTCCAACAATTGTCCGGGCGATGCGATCGCTGAAGATTATGTGGTGGATATGGGGGTTAAGCGTTGGAAGATTGATATTGCCAAATGTTATCCCTATTCACGCCTGCGCAAGGAATATTGCCACCTCTGCGTAGATGTCTGCCCCTACAATGCCCCCCATAATAAGGACGAATACCGGTCCTTCATGACCGACCGGAAAAAGCTCGGTTATAAGACACCAAAGAGAGCGGACGTAGATTAGGATGAAAAACTTCATCACGGCACTTAAAGAGAGACACGGATAATGCTGGTTATTACGAATGAGGATATTGAAAGTTTTCTGGAAATGGCGCCCTGCGTTGCGGCGCTGGAGGCGGCTTATGGTGATCTTGGCAATCGTGACGCCGTAGATCTGCCGCGCCAGGACGCGATCGTTCCTCATGCACGGGAAGGGGCCGTTTACGCCCTCAAAACCATGTCGGGTAATCTACCGTCTGCCGGTGTTGCCGCGCTCAGGCTCAATTCTGACATCATTCATTGGCCTGAGATTAATGGCGCCCCCCGGCGCGTGAAGATCCCGATTTCCCAGGGCGATCGCTATAACGGATTGGTTTTGCTGTTTTCCACGGAAACCGGTGAATTGTTGGCCATGTTTAACGATGGCTACGTGCAAAAAACACGGGTCGGTGGCTCGTCTGGTGTTGCGGCCAAATATCTGGCGCGCGCAGATGCCAAGGTGTTGGGGCTGCTCGGCACCGGCTGGCAGGCAACCGGCCAGATCGAGGCGATGGCGGCGGTGCGCGACCTTGAACTGGTTAAGGTTTTTAGTCCGACCAAAGCCAACCGCGAGGCTTTTGCCAAGACCTATGCCGATAAATTGGGGATTGAGGTGCGTGCCGTGGCAAGCCCGGAAGACGCCGCCGAGGGGGCCGATATTCTTGCCTCAGCCACCAATTCCATGGTGGCGACGATCACGCCCGCCCTTGTGCGCCCGGGCATGCATGTTACATCGGTGCGGGGCTCGGAAATCCCGCTCGATGTTCTGAAAATGGCCGGCCGCCTCGTCGTCAACACCCATGATCCGGTGAGCGCGTATCCTACTCGCGGTTGGCCGTCGGAAATTCCTGAATTCGAAAACGGTGACTATTCGCGCCCCGACATCGGTGCCTTTGATATGGCCTCGGTCCCTGAATTGAAGGATGTGGTCGCGGGCAATGCCGAAGGCCGAAAGAACGCCTCGGAAATTACCTGTTTCCACAATTACAAAGGCCTTGGCCTTCAGTTCGCGGCGATTGGGGCGATTTTATATAAGGAGGCCTGTGATCGTCATCTGGGTCATACGGTCGAAGATCATTTTTTTAGCCAAACCGTCCATCCATAAGAAAACATCCGGCCTTGATATCGACCATTGCCGGTCAGGGAGAAAGCACAAATGATTGAATGTTATATGTGGTCGACGACCAACAGCCGTCGCGCCTCGGTCGGATTATCGGCCGCCGGGCTTGAATACGTTGTTCATCCGATCAGCTTGAAAGAAAGGCAGCAGCACAGTCCCGAACATCTGGCCCGCAATCCTTATGGAAAAATCCCGGTGATTGTTGACCCTGATGGCCCCGGTGGAAAACCTGTGACGGTGTTCGAATCTGGCGCAATCTTGCTCTATATCGCCGAGAAGACCGGTAAGTTCTACGGTAAGGATGCGGTGGAGCGGATCGAGGTACAGAAATGGTTCATGCTTCACATGAACGGTTCGGTGCCATTATTGGGGGCGCTGAAAAATCACCCGACCCATTTGGATGAATGCACCCGCGTGGTCGAGGTGATCGACAAGCATTTGGCTAAGAACCAATTTTTCACGCCCTCCCTTTCGATTGCCGATCTGACCTTCTACCCCCGCGTCGCCGCCTATGAAGCAGCAACCTTCCCGATCCGCGATTATAAGAATTTGAGTCGTTGGATTGATGAAGTGGGCGCCCAGCCTGGTGTCCAAGAGGGTATGGCCCAACCGAAGCTTTAAAGCGTTTACCTAGGGCAACAAAAAACCGACCGGGATTGTCCCAGCCGGTTTTTTGTTTATGGATCGGTACGCTTAAAGATTGGTCGGCGGGGAGAAATCCTCGTGCCCTTTGGCCAGCTTATCGGACGGATAGGCCACGGTCTTTTGGAAGACCATATGCATGAATAGAAACAGGGGCTTGGCCTTCATCACCAGGCAGGCCATCTGTTCGGTATCGGAGCGATTGAAATGCTGATGTACACAGCTGGTTTCGACGATGGAGACGTCGCCCGCTTCATATTCCAGGCGAACTCCATCATGAATGTCATAGCCCTTGCCGGTCAGGACGTAAAACACCGCTGAATTCATGTGGCCATGCTTTTGCCCATAGGCACCGGGGGCAAAACTATCGACATGGCATTCGATGCTTTGAGCGATGGTCACATTCTGGGGGCTGATGGCGATTTTATGGAAATAAGCGGGGCCCCCATGCCAATCCAATGACGGCGCCGGAATCACCCGCGGCTGATTATAGAGGCTCTTGTAAACTTCCCCATAGGTGCCTTCCAGAGCGCGTACGAAGGTGCGCTTTTTCTGCCAGCGGTCCCAGACCGGCTGGTTATGGCCGCTCTTGGCATCATCATCGGCGGAACTGTCAGATTGGGGCTTTGCGTCTTCGGGCATCGGGGCTCTCCTTGGCTGAGCCAAGGTTAGCCGGGCGCGGCGAGGGGTGCAACCTGCTAAGGCAGTATTGAGGGGAGGAGCTAGAGGTAGTCGGGCGGGCTATAGCCTTCCGACCCCGGGGCGGGCTTGTCGGAGGGATAATCGACGATCTTCTGAAACAGCATATGCATGAACAGGAACAGGGGCTTCGCTTTCATCACCAGGGCGACCTGCTGGCCATCCCCCAGATTGACGTGCTGATGCACACAGCCGTTTTGGACGATGCAGGCATCCCCGGCTTCGTAGTCATGACTTTCACCGTCATGAATATCGCGTCCATGGCCGTTCAGGATGTACAGCACGGCGGAATTCATATGGCCGTGCTTTTGGCTGATGGCATGGGGGGCCAGCAGGTTGATATGGCACTCGATGGATTGGGCGATTTGAACCGACCCCGGGTTGATGACCGCCTTGGCCCAGAACTGTGGGCCGCCCTTCCACGGAGATTGCGTGGTGGGAATGACGCGGGGTTGTTCGTAGAGGCTCTTGTAAACCTCGCCATAGGTGCCTTCCAGCGCGCGCACGAAGGTGCGTTTTTTTTGCCAGAAGTCCCAGACGACTTCTTTGTCCTCCGGTCCTTGGTTGTGGCCCGGACCGGGCTCTTTGTTGTCTTGATTAGCCATGAAGCGGAAAGGTTAGAGGTTTTTCGGCGGTGAGTAGTTTTCGCCACCCGGCGACGGCACCTTCGAAGGGTAATCCACCATCTTCTGGAAAATCATGTGCATGAACAGGAACAAAGGCTTGGCCTTCATCACCAGCACGGCCATTTCGTCATCGCCATCATTGAGATGCTGATGGACGCAGCCGTTTTCGACAATGCAGGCATCGCCGGCGGTGTAGGGGTAGCTGACACCATCGTGAACGTCATGGCCTTCACCGTGCAGGATGTAGAACACGGCGGAATTCATATGGCCGTGCTTCTGTCCCGCACCATGGGGTGAAAACACGTTAAGGTGGCATTCAATGGATTGGGCAATTTCAACCGATTGCGGATTGATCGGGGTTTTGCCGTACATTTGCGGGCCCCCCTTCCATTCCCAATCGCTGTGGGGGTAGATGCGGGGTTGGGCATAGAGGCTCTTGTAAACCTCGCCATAAGTGCCTTCCAGCGCGCGCACGAAAGTGCGTTTTTTCTGCCAGCGGGCCCAGACGACTTCTTCGCCCTGATTATGGCCAACTTCGCCGGGCTTAACAAAAACTTCGGTGCCGCCGACGGCGTCTTTTTCTTCGGACATCTAATAACCCCATTTTTTAAAACTACCTTGGCGGGCAAGATAGCACACTCGGTTGCTGCGGCAAATGCCTGGAAACCCGGATTCTGGTCAATTTTGACGTAATTGTGAATTGGAAGGGAGGCTGTGAGCAGCTAGAAAGGCTGCCATGGCCCCCCCTGATTTCGGCACCGTCCAAAAGTTTTCCGATCCCGAGCGCACCCTCGAAGGGGCCCCCCGGGCACGCGTTACCCTAGGTCGCCTCAGGACCCTTTGGGTCAATACGGGCACTTTGTGTAATTTGACCTGTAGCAATTGCTATATTGAATCGAGCCCCACAAATGACCGGCTGGCCTATTTCACCCTGGCCGATCTCAAATCCTATTTGGATGAGATCGAAGCGGGGGCGCTGGGCACCGAGGAAATCGCGTTTACCGGGGGTGAGCCATTCATGAACCCCGATATCATGGCCATGCTTGAAGAGGTGCTGGCTCGAGGCTTTCGTGCCTTGGTCTTGACCAATGCCATGCAGCCGATGACCCACAAGCGGGCGGCGTTAAAAAGGTTGCTCGGCGAATACGGAAGCCGGCTGAGCTTGCGCGTCTCGCTTGATCATTTCAATCCTGACCGTCATGACGAGGAACGCGGCTCAGGGGGGTTTAAAACGACACTGGCCGGGCTCAAATGGCTGGCCGGGGAAGGCTTTGCCCCCCGAATCGCGGGACGCACCCTCTGGGGTGAGAGCGAGGCCCAGATACGCGCCGGCTTTCATGCCCTTTTCGCAGATGAAGGCATCTCCATTGATTGCGATGATCCCGATGCCTTGGTGGTATTCCCGGAAATGGATGAAACGGCCGAGGTGCCGGAAATAACCGAGGCTTGCTGGGGGATTCTTGGTGTGGCGCCCGATGACATTATGTGCGCGTCTTCGCGCATGGTGGTCAGGCGCAAGGGGGCTGCGGGACCGACGGTGCTGGCCTGTACGCTGATCGCTTATGACCAACGGTTTGAACTGGGCGAGACCCTAGCCGCGGCATCGGAGACGGTTTCCCTCAACCATCACCATTGCGCAAGGTTTTGTGTGCTGGGTGGGGGGGCCTGTTCGCGCAGCTAAAGGAAATGCGCTATTCACGGCGTGTGCGGGGATGCTGGTCGTACCAACGCTCGACCCGGCGGTCCCCTTCGATGATGTCCGGGGGTGTCATCACCCGCCCGACCATATTCAACCCCGATTTGGCCTGAGGTAAGCCCGCCTGATCGGCCAATTTGAACCATTTATAAGCTTCGATCATGTCGATGGTGACGCCATGGCCGAAGACGTACATGCGCCCAAGATTGAAATAGGAGGTCTGGTTGCCGGTCTCGGCAAACCCAAGCCATAGCCCATGGGCAGTTTTATAGTCTTTGTTTTTATAAGCTTTGTCGGCGTCAGCGTAAGTGCTGCCTTGGGCGTAGGCGGTGCGGGCCGTGGGAATGCTTGCGACAGTCCAACCAACAAATGCAAGAACGCCGATTCCAAAGATGATGAAGGGATGATGACAGTAACGGTTTGCCATGGTTGTTTACCCTGTGTTCGTTATCTGCCTGTCTTCAATTCGCTGCTAAGGCCTGAATAGCGAGTAAAACATAGCGAAACTATGCCTTTGGTGATATTTCGTATTATTACTTAAAATTTTAAATAAGTTTGATCGGTATTTGATTCAAATTTTGCCAATTTTTTTCTCAAATACGCATAAATTCCAAAACGTAACTTCCTGATCTATTTGGTATATCACCGATAATTCTCCCGACCGAAATTGCTGCATTCGGAGGGAAATATGGTGGGACAGGTAACGTCCGGGACTTCGGCAAGGATTGCCGCACCGCGTCAGGTTGCAGACCGTGGGGCGGAGGGGGATGAACAAACCCCCGAAAGCCCTGGAAATAACAGTTTTCAGATGTCATCCAGGGGTGGCGGTCAGGATTCCGTTCCAGAAGATGGGGTAAAGACGACTGCGGATCATGGGCTTGCGGCGCTTTTGCGTGAAGCCAACCTGATGCGCGATGTGATGGAAGAAATGCCCAGGAATCTGGTTGAAACAGAGGTGGACGGCTTCGCTTTGCCTGATGCCCATGTGCGCGCGGCTGTGGCCTATGCCCTGCGGGCCAATACCGATAAGCGGGATGAAGTGCTCAGGCCTGGCGCCGTTTACAGTGCTGATTTTTAATCGATAAATAAGTTTAAGAAAAATAAATAACTATCTGTTATTTAATAAATAATTATCCACATGGATCCGCACGCTTCTGGCCTGGTGTGAACCAGGCATAATCGAAGGGGAGCCGGTTGGCGCCATAGATGGCGGCATAATCCCCGGGCTCAGTCTTGCCTTGAGCGACTTCCAATGGGGCCAGCGTCAACAGACGCCCTGAAAATCCCTGTCGATTAAGATGCAGGGCCACCCCCCGATCACGCCGTACATGGCCCGATCCAGCAATCAGTACGCCGCGTCCCCCAGCTGTTCGAGCAGCCGTGGTGAGATGTTCGGCCATCAC
>JBLHLO010000073.1:0-9128 GCA_047621105.1 Alphaproteobacteria bacterium | reverse complement strand
ACAGGTCGGCGCGCGCGAGATAGGGTTTCACTAACAGCGGCGCTTCGATCATGCCGACGAAAACATTGGCCGCCGTCGCCACTCCGGCAGTGCCGATGATCCCCTGCATGTATCCCCCCGGATGCCGGGCTTACTTGACCCTAAATCGGATAAATGATGCTGGCCGGCACCAGGGCCGAATCAAAGATGCAGAGCTTTTCCTTGAACAACAGCCTGCCGCCTTTGCGCACGATCTTGTCGTCATAACGGCCCGAGTTGAGCACCCGCGTGTATTGGTTGGGCAGCGTTTCGAGCACCGCGTAATTGGCGGTGGCGGTGATCACGCCGCGGCTTTCGCCGAGCAGGCGCACGCCGGTGATCAGATGGGTGATGGTGCGTTCGTGATAGATCGAGGTCTTGACCACCGCGGTCACCCGGTCTTCGAGCCCACCGCGTTTTTCGGCGAACATGGTGCCGAGCGGCAGGCCAAGATCATAGTTTTCCCGGCTGATCAGCTTGTAGATACAGTCATCGGTGAAAAAATCGGGCCAATGTTCAATTTTGCCGTAATCGAGCGTCGCCCCGTAATTGGCATAGAGGTCTTCCAGCTGAAGGCGCAGTCTGAGATTTGCTTCCAGGCGCGGCTCGATATCATTGGCGCGGCGTCCCGCATTTTTGCGGGTCGCGGTTTTTTTTACGGTTTTCTGAACGATTTTCTTTTTAGCCGTTTTCTTTTGGGCGGCTTTCTTTTTAGCCGGCGCTTTCTTAACGGTTTTTTTCGCCGTCTTTTTTACTGTCTTTTTTACTGTGCGTTTTTTCGCCACCGTTTTCCTTGCGGGTTTCTTCACAGATTTCTTTGCCGTCTTCTTGCCCTTCTTTGTTGCCGCTTTGCGCGCCGGTGTTTTTTTGCGGACAGGGCTTTTTTTGCGAGCTGCTTTACGTGCCATATTGTATTGCCTGATTCTTGTTGCGAGTTTGGCTTACTGGTTTGGCGGGGCCTAAAAGCCCATGATTTCCCGGTACGCTTTGTAGAAGGCGCGGATCGAGCTTTCGGTCACCATATGGGGCGTGTTCTCGGTGTCGCGCCCGCCCATTTCCACCACGGCGCTCGCTTCGGGATAGGGCTGGACGCCGGACTGGGCCGATTCCATGACTTCCGAATCATCGACCGAGACATAGCCCGCCGGGCCCATCAAATTGGCCTGACGCAGGCGGCGCATGGTCATTTCCTCGTCATCATCCTCATAACCGAAGAATGTCCAATGCAGTTCCATTTCCTCGGGCTTGAAGCAGCGAATCTGGCGCATAGCGATGGTGTTGGATTGCTGCTGGATGATCAGATTGGGAAACAGCGTTTGCATGACCACGGTTTCGGGGCCCTTGGACGCCCATTCGGGATAGGGCTGCAGCATCTCCGGATTATGCAGCTTGAGATCGGGATCAAGATTGCGGATATCCAGGTTGGCGTCCGTCACCTTCTGCTCACCCCGTTGGGCGGCCTGGATAGCATGGAGACCGGTCGGGTCATTTTCGACCTTGGACGGCGTATCGGCGCGGAACAAGCCGAAGGACACCAGGAACACATGCAACAAACTGGCGTGATACGGGTCTTTGATGTTTTCGAACTTGATTTTCCAGTTGGAGCGGATGCGTTGACGTGAATAGCCCAGCACATGAAGTTTGCGACCATCGAAAATACGGTTGTAGTAATGCATCATCAGCGGCCCGAAATATTCTTCCAGGCTCGGCATGTCGTGCTGGAAGGAGGCAAAGATGGCGCCGCCGCGCACTTCTACTTTCAGCGTTTGCAGGTTGTGGTCTTCCAGTTTGAAGTCTTCGGGCATGCCGCCCTGCTTGTTGACCCCGCGGCGGAAGGGGACGCCGATCAGCTTGCCCTTGAGGTCATAAGTCCATTGATGATAGGGGCAGATGAATTCCTTGTTGTTGCCGTGTTCCTGATAACAGAACTTAACCCCGCGGTGCGCACAGCGGTTGGCGACGACCTGGACCTGGCCGTCCTCGTCACGGGTGAAGATGACCGGCTTGTCACCGATGAAGGTGCGGCGAAAATCGCCGGGATTGGGAATCTCGCATTCCAGCCCGATATAGTTATAGGTGGGCCCGCCGAAGATGACATCCATCTCGCGCTGAAACACCTTGGGATCGGAATAGACCCAGTAGGGAACGCGGGTGAACCCTTCTTCGGGCCATTTGCGGTCGATCAGGTTATCGGTCGGAAGCGCACTCGCCATGATAATTTGTCCTGCTTGGGCATCGATGCGGCCTTGCGACCGTGAATCCATAGATATCAAAGTATTGGGTTTGGTTCAAGGCTGGGCCGGTAAAGGGCTTGGGGGTTTTGGGTCTAGGCGGCCTCGCGCTTCAGGGCAAAGCGGTTGAGCGCGGTGATAATGAGCACCATCGCAAGACCCGCCAGGGTCGCCTTGGCGAAGGGGGCCATCAGGCATAGCCCGGCGGCGCCCATCAATAAGCGCGACCAGAGATAGGCACATACCGGGCGGTAGCTTTCCAGCGCCGCGGCAATCACCACCAGGCCAAACCCCGCGGTGACAAAGGTGATCGCCGTTTGCCACCACGGTCCCAACCACAGGAGTTCGGGGCCAAAGACGAAGGTAAAGGGGACGACAAAAGCGGCCAGTGCCAGGCGCACCGCATGACCGGCAATGGCCAGGGGGTTGGCCTCAGCGATGGAGGAGGCGGCATAGGCCGCCACCGCCACGGGCGGGGTGATGGCGCTCATCACCGCGAAATAGAGAATGAACATATGCGCTGGCAATAGCGCGATCTTGAGATCGACCATCAACGGGCCGATCAGCACGGCAGCCAGGATATAGGCCGACGGTGTCGGCATACCCATGCCGAGAACGACGGTCAGTGCAGCCGCCACCAACAATGTGGAAAACACCTGGGCATCGGTAATGCCATAAATCAGATGGGCAAACTTGGCGGCCAATCCGGTCATGGTGATACCGGCAATGACCAACCCGGCGGCGGCGCAAGCGCCGACCACCGGCACCATGCGCAGCGATGTTTCAGCCAGTGCCTTGTAGATGGCGATCAGCCCCAGGCGGGTCTTTGGTTTGACGGCCGCCACTGCCAGCACGGTTAAGGCACCGAACACCGCCACCATGGACGGCGTGTAGCCTTCCAATAGTGCCCAGACCAGCACCACCATAGGCACAATGAACATGCCGCCTTCTTTTAGCGTCGACAGCAAGGGGGGGATCTTGCTGGGATCGAGCCCGCCAAAGCCAACCCGTACGGCACGGAAATGCACCTGGGAAAAGACACCTGTGTAATAGAGCAGCGCCGGCAAAAGTGCGGCGACGGCGATATCGACATATTCGATGCCGGTATATTCGGCCATAATGAAGGCGGCCGAGCCCATCACCGGCGGCATGATCGACCCACCGGTGGAAGCCGCAACCTCGATCGCGCCTGCCACGGTACCTTTATAGCCAAGCCGTTTCATCATCGGGATGGTGATAGAGCCGGTGGTCACCACATCCGATGTCGGGCTGCCCGAAATCATGCCGTACATGCCCGAAGACACCACGGCGACCTTGGCCGGCCCGCCCGGCGAGCGTCCTGAAATAGAGGCGGCGAAGTCGAAGAAGAAGTCGGCGCCCTTGGCGTAATAAAGGAACGTGCCGAACATAACGAACAGGAAGGCATACGTTGCCGCGACCTGGATCGGTAGGCCCATGACCCCATCGGTGGTGTAGACCATGATGTCGAGGAAATGGTTGTAGTCGATGTAACCGTGTTGCAATACGCCGCTGAGCTTGTGACCGAGGAAGTTGTAAGCAACGAAGATCAGCACCACCAACGTCAGGCCGAGCCCGGTGGTGCGCCGCGTGACTTCGATAGTGAGTCCGAACACAATGGAGCCGAAGACCAGTTGCCAAGTTTCGAGCGGAAACAGCAGGTTGATGCGGCCAATCGACTCCGCCGCGGTGAGCACGAAATAGACGCCCATCACTAGACTGAGGGCAGTGAGCAAGAGATCGGGCCAAGGGACGCGCACCGCATCGGAATCGGGCCGGGCGCCTACGGTCAGGAAGGCCAGCGCCATCATGCCGGCCAGGAAAATTACTGCCAGCACCCAGGGGTCAATGATGACAAAGGTCGCGACGACGACGACGAAAACGGCAAGCCCCGCCCCGAAAAAGGTGATCGCATGGCCCATCCAGCCGGTTGGCCGCCGCCGGCAGCCGACGGCGAACCAGGTGCCGGGATCAAGCAAACTGTTATGCGCCATGAATATTCCGTCTTTGCCCGTGCATTTTAGTCCTGCTGTGCCCGCCTAAGGCAACGGCGGAACAGTGGATTATCCGCTGTCCCGCCATGAACCTTAACCGTTCAAGCAAGAACTTACATCAAGCCCGCTTCCTTGAACGCCTTGATGGCGCCCGGATGATGTGGGGTCGCCGCCGTACCGGCGAGGGAACGCGGTGTAGTGACTTTCTTGAGCAAACGATGGGCGCTCTTGAAGTCATCGATGTTCTTGAGCATGCCCTTGACGATTTTATAGGCGGTCTCATCCTTCATGCTCTTGTGCACAACGACCACCGTGCCGAGGCAAACCGAAACCTTATCGGCACTGATGAATTTGTATTCCTTGGCCTTGATGATGCAGGGCTCCCCGCCGAATTCGGTGGCGAGCTGTGCGGCTTCGGCGGCGCCGATATCGAGCATCGTCAGCGGAATGCCGTTAGCCACTTCCCGTACCCGGGGATGGCGGTAGGCAATGCCGTAAACCTGGCCATCGATGCGCCGGTCGAGCATCAGCTTGACCTGCTCACGGGACGCGGCGCGGACCGTCTGCTTGAAGTGATGGAGCTGGATGCCATGAGCGCGCAGTACAGCGATTCCCATGTCACCATCCATGTTGCCGGGCCGGTTGACCGCGATGCGCAGCTGCTTGGCATTCTTCTTGAGATCGGCAAAGGTCTTGATCTTGTATTTCTTGGCGACATCGCCGTTGATCAGCGCATGCATCATCTGGAAACGGCTGGAAGCTGCATAGGTGCGGATCAGTACGCGCAGGTCCTTCTGTGCCTTGCCCCGGAACGGTCCGGTACCGCGTACCGCAGCGTTCAGTTCCATATCGGCGGTGATGCCCATGGGTACTTTTTTGTCGTTGACCAGCTTGGCATTAGCCAACCCGCCGGAGCTAGTCTGGTAGGTCACCGTGGAGCCGGGATAGGCTTTGGCCAGGGCCTTGTCCATGCCGACCCCGATGGTCGACCACAGCCCGCCCGGGCTGGCACCGGCCAATGTCAGATTGAATTTTTCCTGGGCCTGGGCCGGGCCCGCCATGGCGGCGGCGGCGGCAAAGACGCTGATAAGTAGCTTATTCATGTGAATCTCCCCGTATGAATCACGTTTGGAACAAAACGTTCCGGTTAAATTCTGCTGCGTTCAAGCGTTGACGGTACAAAAATTTCCTCCGCCGTCAGCCGCCGCGCGGCCAATCCCTGATCAAAATGATAACGCAGGAAGGCCTCGATCGTCTTGCGGTTTTCGTCGAGCCCATAGGGCCAGAAATCATCCCCCATCAAAGCCTTGGCCTGGGCGGTATAGGCTTCCAGCCAGGGGTTCGTGGCGCGCGGGCTGTTGTCATAGGAGACTTCCGCATAAGCCATGGCTTTGGCTGCTTCGAACGCCTTGAAGACGCTGTCGGGTAGCCACGGGTTGTCCGCCACCTGGCGCTTGTGAATGCCGACCAGATGCATGATCGGAAAGATTCCTGTGCGGGTGAAGTATTCCTGTTCGATGGGAATGAAATCCGGCCACAGCCGCGTCACATCCGGGTGACCGGCAACAAAGCATTTCGGTGAGCGCGGCGCGATGACGGCATCTAACGTGCCCTCGGCCAGCATTTCGGTCAGCGTCTGGCCTTGGGGAATCGGTTCCAAAGACAGGCCCTTGGGCGGTGTGAAGGCGGTCTTCTGGGTGCGGCCCGCTTGTTCGAGCCCGCCCCATAGCCATTTCATATCGGCGGGGGCAACGCCATATTCATCTTCCAGAATCCCGCGCATCCAGGTCACGGCGGTCACCTGATATTCCGGGGTGCCGATCCGCTTGCCCTTCAGGTCTTCGGGTTTGGTGATGCCGGATTTCTTATTAATGAACACGCCCGAATGGCGGAATTTGCGCGCCGGAAAGGTGGGGATGGCGATATAGGGGCAGTTGCCGGCGGCGGTCATGGTCAGGTAGTTGGAGAACGATAATTCGGTGACGTCGAATTCCTCATAATGGAGCGCGCGGTGGAACATCTCCTCGGGCTCGAGTTCGAACACCGTGGCCTCGGTCCCTTCAATTTTCACCCGCCCGTCGAGAAACGGCCGGGTCCGGTCGTAGAGTGTCACGGCGACCGTCAAATCCAGGGTCATTTTCGGTTATCCCACTGATTTATTTATATTATTTTTACGTGTTCCCATCCGGGCCCACGCTATGGCGCTAGTATCCCGCGCGCCTATCCCCCGGTCAAGCCGGGGGTGGCCCGGCGGACACGCGCCATAGCCCCGACGAAAGCAGCCTTCGCGAATCGCCCCTGGCCTATTCGCGCGGGTGGGCACGGGCCAACGCGCTGTGGTGGAAATCCGCTCTAAGGAGACGCAGGAGCCTTGTTACCATTGCGCGCGGCAACGCTCACGCTATCGGCCAGCAGTTTTGCAATACAGCTGTAGCTGGCATCGTTCATATGCAAATGGTCATGGGAAATAATGTCTGCCATTCGATAGCTACCGCTGGTCACCCAATGGCGCATAACCGCGAAACGGCGAAAAAGTCCGACCTTGAGATCATTTGCGAGCGCGCGGGTGGCATCGATCATCTGTCGGTGCGCGGGCTCGGCCAGCACCATGGGCGCGAATTGAGGGTTCATCAGGATTACGTCGGCCTGCGCCGATTTAAGGCGGCTAATCCCCTGGCGCACAGTATCGACATAATGCTTCAACGCCAGGCCCTGCAAAAGAGTATTGGAGCCGGCCTGCCAAATCACGAGATGAGGCTGGTGTGCGAGAACATCGGAGCCAAAACGTGCCAGCATCTCAGCGGCGGTTTCACCGCGGATACCGCTGTTGATGACTCGGATTGACAGCTTGGGCCAACGCAAGGCCAGTTCCTGCGCAAGCCGTGCCGGATAAGTATGACGCGCATCGGATGAACCGGTCCCTTCAGTTGATGATGACCCCACGGCAACGATAACCAGTGCCTTGCCGGTGCGGATAGCGCGGGCGGTATGGGGTAAGCTCGCATTCAGCCGGACAATTTCCTTGGGGGCGCTGCAATCGAGCGCCGACGACGCGGCAAAGGCGCCGTCTGCCGACAGTCCCGCCAGCATGATTGTTGCGACGGCAAGGGTGAAAGAAAAGATTCTGTACATCACTATTGCTGGGGTCCGCGCGTGATCATTGTTGCCACAGCCTTGCCGATGCATTCGTAAACATCGAGCGCCAGCTGGCGTCGGCGGTTACGCCCCCTCACGAAGTAATCGAAAACACCAGAATCAGCCCACGACCGCATGATATCGTGACGGGGAAAAAGCGGGATATCTTCAAATTCGGCAACGCCGCGCATGATTACTAGGTAGCGGTTTAGATTGACGATAAAACCGCTGTGTCGGGAAAATTGCATATCCATCAGCAGAACCTCGGCGTTCGTCTCCTGCAGACGTTTCACGCCACGCTCCAGCGTGTCGGCAAACTCGGTGATATCGGTGCCGCGGACGGCATCTGTTGTGCCTGTTTCCCAGATCACCAAAGTCGGCTTCAGGGGCAGCACATCACGCTCGATCCGCTTCAACATCAATTCTGCTGTATCTCGGGACACGCTCCGATTAACGATTTTGAGCGACGCGTTGGGGAATTTGCGGCCAAGGGCCCGGGCAAGCGCGGCCGGCCAAGCGTGATCGCCCCCGCCCGCCGCCCCGCCCTGTGTCGAGGCGCCACCAACCGCAACAATGGTCACCTCGCCACCGCGGATAAGTGTGGCCAGTGTCTTAGGGAGCAGGGGTTCGTTTTCTAAAGCTTCAGCGGTGACGGCACATGCGGGTCCACTGGCGGCACTGGTGTCGTCGATCACAAACCCGGATATGCCGAACGCGATCATCAAAACCAATGCGGAAATGCGCGATCCGGCCATGGACGTCATCATGACGGTGCTCCCTTGCTCACTGATGCTTTACCTTCCGTGTCTCGCTTGGGTGTGGGCGAAGATCGTGTGTTGTTTCTATACCAGTCCATCAGGGCCGCGGTGCCGACAAGCAGGGCAACCCCGGTGACGATGACCAAATTTTGCAACCAGAACCCGCCGATCAGTTTATTGAGTATCAACTCTCCCGTGACAGATAACGTGATGCCAAGGCAGAAAATATGCAATGAATGGCGTCCGCAAACGATGAAGGGCCAAGCTGCGGCATGGCGCAGAAACCGCGCGCTGTGCGGCACCAGTGTGGCAATCACGAGGACCGCAGCCAAAACATTGAGCAACCGCATCGGCGACATATCGGTCTTGCTGAGGGTTGGCCAAAAGAAATGTCTAGTGATGAACGGCACCAGGTCATCAATGATGTTGAATGTCCAGTTCATGCGAATGGAAAAACCGAAACTGGCAATCACCACTGCCGACATGAACAGCCAGCGCGCATTCAGCCAGCCGTTGCGGCCATGCAGCTGTGACCAGCCCAGAAAGGCAGAGAACAGGAACAGGGCTTGCCATGCGAAGGGATTGAAGAACCACCTTTGATCAGGCCCTGGGTAGGCAGTTAAGTTCAAATCGCTGTTTATTTGTACGGCCAGCCATAGCGCGAGCGAGAGGCCAATGGCCAAAGGCCAGCGCCACCGAAGCAGCAGTATGAATAGGGGCAGCACAGCCAGTTGGGTGATGTAGAGCGGCAGGATGTCCATATAGGCAGGGTGAAACAACAAGGCCAGCGCCATGGTCACAGCGTGCCCTGGGTCACTCAGAAAATTGGTTGCGCCCAACTCCTCAACATAGAGCGGATTGTTCAGTTGCTCCGACAAATGCCCCGTCAGGGCCATGAACATCATGAACAGGAAAACATGAGCAATGTAGAGCTGCCAGACCCGGTGATAAATTCTCAGTGTCGCAGCGAGGCT
>JBLHLO010000072.1:0-9164 GCA_047621105.1 Alphaproteobacteria bacterium | reverse complement strand
CGTTAAATCCGACGCTAAACCCCCTGTTACACCTTGCCGGCCGCGCCTTGCACGGGGCAGCGATACGGGCTAAACAACCCGCGCCGGTGACGGCATGAACGCCTAACGGGTGCCAAGTGGGGAAATGATATGACCAATGAAAATGATACACCGGATAACGGGTCCGAAAACGACCAAGGCACCGCTGAGGGCCAGCCGATGGTCCATTGCCATGCCCAGTTCATCAAGGACATGTCGTTTGAAAATCCCAATGCCCTGAATGCCGCCAACGATGATGGGATCGCGCCCGACGTCGATATGAACGTCCAAGTTGGCATTAACAACGTCAATGACGACCTCTACGAAGTGACTTTAACGATTGAGGGAAAGGCAACCCGAAACGACTCGCATCTGTTTATGCTTGAACTTCATTACGCGGGGCTCTACGCCATTAAGAACGTCCCGACGGAACATATCGAATCAATACTCTATGTTCACTGTCCTTCGTTGCTGTTCCCTTTCGCCCGTCAGATCGTCGCCGAGGTCACCAGCAACGGCGGTTATCCCCCCCTGCTTCTAAACGCCATCGATTTCGCGACGATGTATCAGAAACAAGTGGCTTCCAAGAACGGTAACGGGACCGCCTGACTCAATTCTTCCAGATTGGTTTTTTCATGGCGCCGATGAATTCGGCATGAGCGTTTAGCTCGTCCGCATCCGGTGCATGAGCGCGCGGCGCGCGCGCGTCACGATCACGGGTCATGGTCGTCGTTGTCTCAGCGCGCGTTTCAGCACTGAAGCCAAGGCCCGGCTGGCGCCCGCCGATCAGCTCCAGATAAACATCGGCCAGCAATTCCGTATCCAGTAGCGCGCCATGTACCGTGCGCGCCGAATTGTCGATACCGAAACGCCGGCACAATGCATCGA
This sequence comes from Alphaproteobacteria bacterium, assembly GCA_047621105.1. GTDB lineage: Bacteria > Pseudomonadota > Alphaproteobacteria > SMXQ01 > SMXQ01 > WHSO01. Next base: position 8,258 of record JBLHLO010000072.1, on the reverse strand, counting down.
GTGACGCTGGGGCACCCGGAAATTTCTTACGTGCCAGCCGCACCGTATCAACAACCGGGTGCGCCGATAGGTTTTCGCGTTTGATATGTTCAAGTTCCCAATTCAGAAACTTGAGATCAAATTCAGCATTGTGAATGACAAACCCAGCATCCCCGACGAAATCGAGAAAAGCATCTGCCTGTTCGGCAAAAGTGCCGTGCTGTGCAAGGAAATCAGCCGCAAGCCCATGGATCTTGAAGGCGTCTTCCGGCATGTTGCGTTCCGGATTGATATAGGTCTGATACACATTGCCTGTCGGCATACGATTAATCAGTTCGATGCAGGCGATTTCCACCACCCGATGCCCCGCCGAAGGATCAAGGCCGGTCGTTTCCGTATCAAGCACGATTTCACGGATATCGGACATATCGGATTTGGGGGACATGAGGTACGGGGCTCCATCAACCGGTCAGGGTGCGTACTATAGCGCGAAGCGCGCGCCATGTATGCCGACGACCGAGGCCTGTCGCGATCAAAAAATCAGCCCGGGCCGCTTTTTCCACTTCCGTCATTTGGCGTGCACGCATCACCTCAAGCCGCACACGCGTCATCCCAGGTCGGGCCATAACACGGGTTTCTTGCACAAAGGCCGGTGCGGTCAACACAGTGACCGCATCACACAGGCGTTCGGCTTGGGTTTCAAATAAAAGGGGAATTTCTAGCACGCATAGTTTTGTGCGGATGAGATTCTGACGGCGAATAAATGCCATTTCAGCCGCCCGCACCCGGGGATGCAAAATCGCTTCAAGCCGGCTGAGAGCGACTTGATCGCCAAACACAGCCTTGGCAAGTTTGGCGCGGGCGACGATGCCGCCTTTGGTGGTGCCCGGGAAAGTATGTTCGATTTCTGTGGCCAAGGCACCGCCTTGTCCCAATAGATGATGGACATAGGCATCTGCGGCAAATACCGGCACCCCCATGCGTTCGAGCATGGCCGCGGCAGTGGTCTTGCCCATCCCAACCGATCCGGTCAGGCCCAGCACCCGCGTGCGACCGGCCCCGATCACGGCGTATCTGCGCCCTGCGGCCGGTCAAGCGCCCGGCCAAGTAAGGGGCCAAGTACGTGGACACGTAAAGCATCGTCAACCGTCGGACGCACACCAAACCAAGCCTCAAACCCCGCCACCGCCTGATGCAAAAGCATGCCAAGCCCGTCGACGACGGGGTTACCCCGCCGACGGGCTGTGGCCAGCAGGGGCGTTTCTAAAGGGTTGTAAACAATATCGAACACCACCGTTTGCGGCGGTAACGAATCGAGACCAAGGTCAAGCGGCGGCTCCCCAATCATGCCCTGGGTCGTCGTGTTGACGACAAGAGACGCGTCCCCCAATGCCTGAACGCGCCCCGTCCAATCAATAACCCGCACTGAATTGCCAAGCGCTAGCGCCAATGCTTCGGCGCGCGCCAATGTCCGGTTGACGATATGGATCTCGCCAGCGCCTAAATCCTGAAGGGCAACCGCCACGGCGCGCGCTGCCCCCCCGGCCCCGATAACCACACAGGGACCAGATGCTGCATTAAAGCCCGGCACGGTTGCCAGCAAATGCGCCGTAAAACCCGCAGCATCCGTATTCGTCCCTTTAAGGGCACCATCAGCTTGGACGGTGACGGTATTGACCGCACCAATGCGGTGGGCGATGGGTTCAACAATGTCGATCGCCTCAAGCGCGGCTTCTTTATGTGGCACCGTAATATTGACCCCTTGGAAGCCAACCAATGGCAATAAACGAAGCGCGTGAGCAAAATGTTCGGGCGCAACTGGTAAGGGGACGAAAGCCCCATCGATTCCATGGAGATCGAGCCAGTAATTGTGCAGCCTGGGCGATAAAGAATGACCCACCGGCCAGCCCATAATGCCGGCAAGTTTTGCTTTTCCCGTAAGAATCATAACGGCACCACCCGATGCAGGCGCAGGAAATCGAGGAGGGCAAGCAAGGGTAGCCCCAGAATAGAGAAAAAATCTCCCTCAATACGACTGAACAATTGTGCCCCCAAACCTTCGAGCCGATAAGCCCCAACCGAGGAGAGAATATCTACACCCTCCCGAGTAAGATACTCATCGATAAATGCATCGGTGAAGGGGCGCATGGTGAGCCTCGGCGTCTCTGCATGGTGCCAAATACGAACCCCGTCACGAACCACGACTGCCGCCGTCGCCAGCTCATGAGTCTGTCCACGGAGGGCACAAAGATGCCCTTTTGCATGGTCCATATCCTGAGGCTTATCAAACCATTCACCGCCGCACACAAGAATCTGATCTGCACCAATAACCAGCGCACCGGGAACCGAGCTGGAAATACGTAACGCCTTAATTTCAGCCAGTGCTGTTGCCGTATCAACGGCGCTCGTACCATCAGCCTTATGAGCTTGTTTGACTGCCTCTTCATCAACATGCGCAGGCGTCGTGATTATGTTAATACCGGCTGCAATCAACAAGCGCTTGCGGACGATACTGGCCGAGGCCAGGATTACATTAGGTGCTGGGGTCGGATCGATCGTCATCATCATCATCTAAATGGATTAAAAAGGGGGTGCATAACATCTAAATAACCCCAGGCGAAGTTTAAGCCAAAGGGGGACAAGTAAAGGGTTATCCACAATGGCCAAAATTTAATAGCCGCTCCCTTATAATCTATTCCTTGGATACGCGCTTGGGGACAAGACAAATAAGCCTAAGTGCAAAATGGGGATTGTCACGAGTACAGGAAACTTTTCCACCTTTTGCACATAATTCAAAATCTAATATAAACGGTGAAATTCATGCATTTAATAATGCTATCCACCGCATTGACCAAAAAAAATGAGGAAATAGCAGGGATGTGATTCAGTCGTAATTTGGGGACAAACACTGTGCGTGAGTTTTAATCCCCACCATTCAACCGTACAACTACCTCAACAACCTTTTATCTAAAGGTTTTATAGTAAGAGGTAGTAGGAACCAAAACCCGGGGACTCTGTGACCATCAAACCACTGATTAAAGCTTTGCAAGGCAAGCGTCTCGATGTGCCGCCTGTTTGGTTGATGCGCCAAGCTGGACGTTACCTACCGGAATATCGAAAGATCCGGTCAGGTGCAAAAAATTTCCTCGATTTTTGTTACACGCCGGAATTGGCAGTTGAAGCGACTTTGCAGCCGATACGTCGTTTTGCCATGGATGGGGCGATCATCTTTTCTGATATCTTGGTGATTCCGGATGCGCTTGGGCAGGAAGTCTCCTTCGTTGAAGGGAAGGGACCGGTGCTCGTTCCACTTGAGAATTCTGAATCTGTATCTAAGCTTTCACTTGAACCGGTCTCTCAGCGCCTACAGCCGGTCTATGAAGCCCTGTCTGTGGTTAAAGGGGAGCTTCCCCCCGAAACAGCGTTGATCGGCTTTGCGGGTGCTCCCTGGACCATTGCGACCTACATGATCGAAGGAGGGTCATCGAAAAATTTTGCGCGGGCAAAATCCTGGATCTACAGCGACCCGAATGGATTTTCGCGCTTGATCGATTTGCTGGTCAATGCCATTGCAAATCATCTTATTGCCCAAGTATCTGCAGGTGCTGAAGCTTTGCAGATTTTTGATAGTTGGGCAGGCGTATTACCGGAACGGGCATTTCGGCAATGGACGATTGAGCCGATCAAAAAAATTATTACCCGGGTTAAGGCAATTCATCCTGATGTGCCTATTATTGGTTTCCCCAACCGCGCGGGCGTGATGTATGCCGCGTTCGCGGCGGAAACCGGGGTTGATGCCGTTTCCATTGATTCCAGCGTACCGCTTGGTTGGGCAGCAGCAGAACTACAATCCCAGGTCACTGTGCAAGGTAATCTTGATCCCATTGCATTGTTGTCGGGTGGGGCGGCACTAAAAGACGCGGTTCGCACGATCCTTGATGGCATGAAAAATGGCGCCCATGTGTTCAACCTAGGCCACGGCGTATTACCGCCAACACCCCCCGATCATGTAGCGCAGCTCGTTGATTATGTGCGTGGGGCAAAAGGATGAGCCGTATCGCGGTGGTTTTATTTAACTTAGGCGGACCCGATAGCCTCCAGGCCGTTAGACCGTTTCTGAAGAATTTATTTTCCGATCCGGCGATTATTGCTGCTCCGGCCCCGGTGCGTTGGTTTCTCGCGCGTCTCATTTCGACGCGTCGTGCTCCGGTGGCGCGGAAGATATACGAACATATGGGGGGTCGGTCGCCAATCTTGCCCGAGACCGAAGCCCAAGCCGATGCGTTGCGTGCCGCACTGATGAAGAACGCGCCCGATCATCAATGGCATGTGTCGATTGCCATGCGGTATTGGCATCCCACTGCCGCGGCAGCAGCGGCAGAGGTTAGTGAATTTGGCCCCGATCGGATTGTTTTGCTGCCGCTTTATCCCCAGTTTTCCACAACGACAACCGGTTCATCGGCTGAGGATTGGGCCCGTGCTGCCCTGGGCGCGGGTCTCGATGTGCCGACAAGTTTATTATGTTGTTATCCTGACGATCCCGGTTTTGTTGCCGCGGTGGCGCGACTGACCGCTGAAAGCATTGCTGATGCCCGCAATCAGGCCCCGAGCGCCCCACTTAAGGTACTATTTTCTGCGCATGGGTTGCCCAAACGAGTGATTGCCACGGGCGATCCTTATCAGTGGCAAGTGGAACGTACGGTGGCCGCTGTTCAGGATCGTTTGGGCACGGCGCTTGAGGGGGCCCAAACCATGACCTGCTTCCAGTCCCGCGTTGGGCCGCTCGAATGGATCGGGCCGGCCACAGACCAGGTGATTAGCCAAGCGGGCGCGGCCGGCGCAGCCATAGTGGTGGTGCCCATCGCTTTCGTTTCCGAGCATTCTGAAACCCTGGTCGAATTGGATATCGAATATCGTCATTTGGCTGAACGGGCGGGGGCTGCCGCCTATGTGCGGGTGCCTGCAGTCGGCACGGACCCTGATTTCATTGAGGGCTTGGCCCAGCTTGCTGAGGCGACCCTGGCCCGGGAGGGCGTCGCTTCTGGCCGAAATATTGATTTAAATTCAAGGGTTTGTCCTGATACCTTGGGCCGTTGCGCGCAATGCCCGTAAGTCGGACCCGGATCCTGCCCTAAAATGTTTTGATAGCGGAACAATATTAAGGAGACCGATCATGAGCGCGACCCTGACCACGCTGTATCCTTGGATCAAAGCACTTCACATCATTGCCGTGATCGCCTGGATGGCCGGTTTGTTGTATCTGCCGCGTTTGTTCGTCTATCACGCCGAGGCCGGTTCCGGCACGGACCGGGCCGAGATGCTCAAAATCATGGAGCGGCGTCTGCTGCGCGCCATCATGAACCCGGCGATGATCGCGGTATTCGTGTTCGGGGGTTTATTGTTAGCCACCCCTGGGATCGTGGCTGGGGCCGAGGGTTGGTTGCACGTTAAGCTAGCCCTGGTCGTGCTTATGACGGTTTTTCATATGATGATGGCCGGCTGGCGTAAAACGTTTGAATCGGACAACAACACCCGCCCGGCCCGGTTTTACCGGATGATGAATGAGGTGCCGACGGTGCTGATGATCGCTATCGTTGTGATGGTTGTGGTCCGGCCGTTCTAGAATTTTACATAATTCAAAATAATCCCTGTTTGACTTGCGGCTTTGATTTCGGTAAAGGAATCGGGTCTTATCAAAACGCGCGTTTCCGCGTGTCATTCCCTCAGCACATTCCCGCCGCTTCCATCTTTACAGGTGAATTGTCATCTCGGAAACGGTCTGCCATTTTGATCGGTTGCCGTCCGTGCACCGCCTCTCCCCCCTCCCCATCCATAGCCAATAAGCACACGCCATGAATCTTCAAGACTTGAAACAAAAAACCCCCGCAGACCTTCTTGCCTTCGCGGAAGAGCTAGAGATCGAGAACGCCTCGACCTTGCGCAAACAAGACATGATGTTTGCCATTCTCAAGGCGCTCGCCGACAACGGCACGACGATTTCCGGCACAGGGGTTTTGGAAATTCTTCAAGATGGTTTTGGTTTTCTACGCTCGCCGGAAGCGAATTACCTGCCCGGTCCCGACGATATCTACGTTTCACCGTCCCAAGTCCGGCGCTTTGGTTTGCGCACCGGCGATTCGGTCGAAGGTGAGATCCGTGCCCCCAAGGACGGCGAACGTTATTTCGCGCTTCTCAAGGTCAACAAGATCAATTTTGGTGACCCCGATGAAGTGCGCCACCGCATCAACTTCGATAACCTGACGCCGCTTTATCCTGATGAGCGGTTGAAGATGGAAACCGAAAAACCGGGTAAGGATTTGACGTCCCGGGTAATCGATTTGATCTGTCCCGTCGGTAAAGGCCAGCGCGCGCTGATCGTGGCGCCGCCGCGTACCGGTAAGACGATGATGTTGCAGAACATCGCCAATTCGATCGCGGAGAATCATCCCGAATGTTATCTGTTGGTGTTGTTAATCGATGAACGTCCCGAAGAAGTCACCGACATGGCGCGCACGGTCAAGGGCGAGGTGGTTAGTTCCACTTTTGACGAGCCGGCGACACGCCACGTTCAGGTTGCGGAAATGGTGATTGAAAAGGCCAAGCGTTTGGTTGAACACAAACGCGACGTCGTCATTTTGCTTGATTCCATTACCCGGCTGGCGCGTGCCTACAACACTGTCTTGCCATCATCGGGGAAAGTATTGACCGGTGGTGTCGATGCAAACGCGTTGCAGCGGCCGAAGCGGTTCTTTGGTGCTGCGCGCAACATTGAAGAAGGCGGGTCGTTGACCATTATTGCCACGGCGTTGATCGACACCGGGTCACGCATGGACGAAGTGATCTTTGAAGAATTCAAGGGTACCGGTAATTCGGAAATCATTCTTGACCGCAAGCTGACCGATAAGCGGACGTTCCCGGGCATCGACATCACAAAATCTGGCACGCGCAAGGAAGAGCTTTTGGTTGATCAAGGGACGTTGTCGAAGATGTGGGTGTTGCGCCGCATTTTGATGCCCATGGGCGTCAGTGACGCGATGGAATTCCTGCTTGATAAGCTTAAGTCGACCAAGGCGAATGATGAATTCTTCGATCAGATGAACACCTAAGTTTTATGCAAGCCGAGGGTTTAGCCTCGGCGCAAAAGAAAACGGCGGGGAGATCCCCGCCGTTTTTGTGTCTCATCGCTTTGTGATAAAATGTTTTTCAGGGAATCAGGACGGTCGAACCCGTGGTCTTGCGCGATTCAAGATCGTTATGCGCTTGGGCGACGTCTTTCAATGCATAGCGTTGATTTATTTCAATTTTCACCGCGCCGGAGGTGACGACGCCGAATAAATCATTGGCGGTTTCTTCGTATTGCGCACGGGTAATGATGTAATGGGCCAGCGTCGGTCGGGTCAGGAAGAGTGAGCCTTTCTGGCTGAGGGTCAGGATCGAAAAGGGGGCGACGGGCCCCGAGGCATTGCCGAAGGAGACCATCATGCCGCGTGGGGCGAGGCAATCTAGCGACCCTTCCCAGGTATCCTTGCCAACCGAATCGTAGACAACGGGGACGCCTTTGCCGTCCGTGATTTCCTTGACCCGGTCAACAAAGTTTTCACGGGTATATAAAATGGGGTGATCGCAGCCATGTGCTTTGGCGAGGGCGGCTTTTTCATCGGAGCCGACCGTGCCGATCACGGTTGCACCCAGGTGCTTTGCCCATTGGCAGGCAATTAGGCCAACACCGCCGGCGGCGGCATGGATCAAGACGGTATCGCCGGCTTCGATCCGGTAGGTGGCGCGGACCAAGTAACGGGCCGTCATGCCTTTGAGCATGATGCCGGCAGCGGTTTCGAAACTGATTCCATCGGGTAAAGCCAACAACCGGTCTGCGGGTACGAGACGGGTGTCGGCGTAGGCTCCAAGAATTGAGCCGTAGCAGACTTTATCGCCGGGTTTGACATTGGTCACACCTTCACCGACGGCCTCGACCTCGCCAGCCCCCTCGACACCAAGCGTGTGTGGGAGCGACGGCAGTTTGTACAGCCCGGTGCGGTGATAGGTGTCGATATAATTGAGCCCGACGGCTGCCTGGCGGATACGTGCCTGGCCGGGACCTGGATCACCGACATCGACATCGTCGTAACTGAGAACTTCTGTTCCACCGTATTCGTGGACGCGGACTGCTTTGGTCATAGGGTTTCCTTAGGCGAGGTGTTTTTTGAAAAAGGCCGCAGTGCGTTCATTCGCTGCCGTTGCCGTCGCTGCGTCGTAATTGGCCCCCCCCTGGCGGGCGA
>JBLHLO010000071.1:0-9179 GCA_047621105.1 Alphaproteobacteria bacterium | reverse complement strand
GGGGACGATAAAGACCCAAATCCGGTAAATTCCTTGCGAAGGGCGCGCGCGCGGGCCAAAATCCGCGCCGAAAAACCCCTCTCTACCCGTTCGCAAACGAGTAAACCCCGCCATGTCGCGCTATGATTTCAAAACCAATGAAGCCAAATGGCAAGCCGCTTGGGGCGCAGCCGGGACCTTCACCACGACAGAGACCCTGGTGGGGCCCAAGGCTTATGTGTTGGAGATGTTTCCTTATCCGTCGGGTCACATCCATGTCGGCCATGTGCGGGTTTATACGCTTGGTGACGTGATCGCCCGCTATAAGCGCGCGCGTGGGTTCAATGTTTTGCACCCGATGGGCTGGGACGCCTTTGGCCTACCGGCAGAAAACGCGGCCATCGAAAACAAGGTGCATCCCCGCGCCTGGACCCAGCAAAATATTGCGCATATGCGGGGGCAGCTGCAATCCATGGGGCTCTCGATCGACTGGACCCGTGAAGTCACGACCTGCGATCCCGATTATTACCGCCATGAACAGAAGATGTTCCTCGACTTTGTCGAGGCCGGCCTTGCCTACCGGCGCGAATCCTGGGTCAACTGGGATCCGGTGGATCAAACCGTGTTGGCCAATGAACAGGTTATCGACGGCAAGGGCTGGCGATCAGGTGCCCCGGTCGAGAAGCGCAAACTCTCGCAATGGTTCCTGCGCATCACCGCCTTCGGCGATGAGCTGTTAAATGATCTCAAAGACCTAGAGCATTGGCCCGAACGTGTGCGCATCATGCAGGAAAACTGGATCGGCCGCTCCGAAGGCGCCCGCATCCGCTTCCAACTTGGTTGCGATAGCGACAGCACCACGGCCCGCGCGATCCCCCCAGGGGTAGACGCGACCCTCGATGTTTTCACCACCCGGCCCGACACGATTTTCGGCGCCGCCTTCGTCGCGGTGGCCCCCAATCACCCGCTGGCCGAGGCCTTGGCAGCGGACGATGCAGATCTTCGCGCCTTCATCCAAGACTGCAATGCGCTTGGCACTTCTGAAGAAATCATTGAAAAAGCAGAGAAAAAAGGGTTTTTCACAGGCCTTACCGTGGATCATCCGTTCATTGCCGGCCGCTCGCTACCGGTCTATGTCGCCAATTTCATTCTCATGGATTACGGCACCGGTGCGATCTTCGGTTGCCCGGCCCATGATCAACGAGACCTCGACTTTGCGCGCAAATATGATCTCCCGGTGCGCCCGGTCGTGGTTCCCGAAAGCGAAGACCCGGCAACATTCACCATCAGTGATGAGGCCTATACCGGTGAGGGGCGGCTCGCGAATTCGGATTTCCTCGACGGCATGGACGTCACGCAAGCAACGACGGAAATCACCCGGCGCCTTGCCGCCAACAACATGGGTGAAACGGAAATCACCTTCCGGTTGCGCGATTGGGGCGTGTCACGCCAACGCTACTGGGGCTGCCCGATTCCGATCATCCATTGCCCGGTCTGCGGCCCCCAGCCGGTGCCGGACAAAGACCTTCCGGTAGTCTTGCCCGAAGATGTCAGTTTCGATCAACCAGGCAATCCCCTTGCCCACCATCCCACCTGGAAGAGGGTCAACTGTCCCAAATGTGGCACCGATGCGGAGCGTGAGACCGATACCTTCGATACCTTCTTCGAATCATCTTGGTATTTTGCACGCTATTGCGCGCCACAATCGAAAGAGGCCATTGATCGCGCCGCCGCCGATTACTGGCTCCCCGTAGATCAATATGTCGGCGGTATCGAACATGCGGTGTTGCATCTTCTCTATTCGCGTTTTTTCACCCGCGCGCTGAAACGTTGCGGCTATCTCAGCATTTCGGAACCATTTGACGGGTTGTTGACCCAAGGCATGGTCTGCCACGAAACCTATCGTGACAGTGCGGGCAAGTGGCTTTACCCCGAAGAGATTCGGCGCGAGGCGGGGGGCGCATTGGTACAAACCGGGGACGGCAGCCCGGTCACGCTCGGCCGGTCCGAAAAAATGTCGAAGTCGAAAAAGAACGTGGTCGATCCGCAAACCATCATTGACGCCTATGGCGCCGATACGGTGCGCCTCTTTATCGTTTCTGATTCGCCACCAGAACGCGATCTTGATTGGACCGATTCCGGCATTGACGGTGCTTGGCGTTATTTGAGCCGGTTGTGGCGACTTGTAGAAGACGCCGTCGTCGATCTGCCGGCGCCGGGAAGTCCCCTTCCGTCAAGCCTTACCCCTGGAGAAGGCGCCGGTAATAAAGGGGGAGCGGCGTTCGAGGCGCGGCGCACGACCCATAAAGCAATCTGCGATGTCAGCCAAGATATCGATCGCCTGCATTTCAATCGCATGGTGGCCCATTTTCGTGAGCTGACTAATGCCATCGCAGATCTTAAGGGAACCGACGCCGACACCCAATGGGCCCGGCGTGAGGGGCTTGAAACCCTAATACAGCTCGCAGCACCAACCATCCCACATATCGCCGAACAGTTATGGGCGATGCTGGGGCATTCCGATATGCTGGTATCACTCCCTTGGCCTGAGGCAGATACCCGTCTGGTAACAGATGACACAGTGACCATCGCGGTTCAGGTTAATGGTAAGCTGCGAGGAACGATTGAACTGGCCAAGGACGCAGACAAGGAAGCCGCAGAAAATGCAGCGATGGGCCTTGATGCCGTCCAGGTGGCTATGGCGGGAAAACCCGCACGAAAGGTGATTGTCGTGCCCAATAGGATCGTCAATGTTGTGGTCTAAACGTTCATGCCTGAGCCTGGCAATTGCAGTTCTATGCCTAGCACTGGCGGGATGTGGATTTAAACCGCTGCACGGGCGCGGTGCCCAAGCGATCAGTGCCGCCGACCTTGATTCAGTGCAAATCCCTATCTTGCGTGACCGTGAGGGACAGCTACTGACCAATTTCTTGTCCCAAGCGTTCAACCCCGACGGACGTCGCGCCGTAACAAATTACCACCTTGAAATTTCCTTGAGCTCCAGCAAGCAAGACTTGGGCGTGCGCCGCGACGCCACCGCCACCCGCACCAACCTGAGCTACACTGCCAATCTCGTGTTACGGGAAGCGGTTACTAATAAGCAAGTATTCAAAGGCAGATCCGTCACCGTGGTCAGCTATAATATCCTTGATGCACGCTTTGCAACATTGGCCGCAGAGCAAGATGCTATCCGCCGTGGTACCAAGGCGCTTGCCGACAATATCAAGATACGGATTGCCGCCTTTCTTGCTAGCCGCAAGAAAAAATCCTGAGTAGGCACGGGCACGACATATGAAAATACAACCCCGTGGCATCGACAAATTCTTACAGACGCCAGGCCACGACATCATTGCCGTATTGATTTACGGTCCAGACAGCGGCTTGGTACGCGAACGTGCTGAAACGCTCACCAAAGTTGTTGCTGGTCGCCGTGATGATCCATTCCTAGTCGCTGAAATGACTCCTGCCGATCTGCGTGATGACCCCGCCCGTCTTATGGATGAAGCGCAGGCGCTCGCTTTTGGCGGTGGCAGGCGCGTGGTCCGCCTGCGCGGTGCAACCAATGGCCAAGCAGATGCTCTTAAGACAATACTGGAAACGCTCGGCACGACGGATGCTATTGCCCCAGCACTTGTCATTGCCGAGGCAGGGGAACTGCGGCCCGCCGATAAACTACGTAAATTATTCGAAGGCACTGACCGCGCCGCGGCGGTTGCATGTTACCTCGATGATGGTCGTGATCTTGAACAAGTAGTCACAGAAACGCTTGCGCGCCATAAACTTCGCCCCAGTTCCGATGCCCGCACTTGGTTGGCCCAACATCTTGGGGTTGATCGTATGGTCACGCGTGGAGAATTAGAAAAACTTGCACTTTACTGCGCGGACAAAACCGATGTCACCCTGGATGATTGTCTGGCGGTAATCGGGGACGGCGCCGTCAGTGATCTTGAACAGGCGATATTCGCCGCCGCCAACGGTGATTTCAACGCCCTTGATACGGCACTTGCCCGGGCCTTTCGCGAAGGGGCCAGCCCGATTGCCGTCATCCGCACAGCCATGCGACACCTACAGCGGCTTCATCAAGTGACCGGTGCCGTGGCCGAGGGCGTGGCGCTGGATGCCGCGATTAAAACCCTCAAGCCGCCCCCTTTCTTTAAGATTGCCGACCGTTTCCGTGCTCAAGCGCGGTCTTGGCCTGTGGGCCATATCGAACGCGCGTTAGAGATTTTGTCTGAGGCTGAGCTTAAGTGCAAAACAACGGGTATGCCCGATCAACTGGTGTGCTCCCGTGCCCTTATGCAAGTCGCCCAGGCCGGCAGAAACGCGCGGCGTGCCTAATTAAGATTATTCTTCCCCTTTAAACTGTGGCGCGCGTTTTAATCTATGCAGCACGTCATCGAGTTGTTCCAGCGTTTCAAAATGAATGGCGATATCGCCTGTTTCACCCTTCAATGTAATTGCCACCTTGAGTCCAAGCATCATCGAAAGGTCACGCTCAAGTGCCAGCGTATCGGCATCCTTAGTGCCAGCGCGTGAGATTCCTTTGTCAGTTTTTCCGCCTGATTTCGAAGGGGATTTTTCGGCCGCGGCCAGACGTTCTGTTTGTCGCACGCTTAAGTCTTTAGCCACAACCTCACGTGCTAAGGCTTCCGGATCGGGCGCATTCAACAAAGCCCGTGCATGCCCCATGGTCAAAGCACCATCATCCATAAGTGTCTTGACCGCATCCGGGAGATTGAGAAGACGCAGCATGTTGGCAACATGTGATCTGCTTTTACCAACCCCGCGCGCAAGATCTTCCTGGGTATGAGAAAAATCTGACATGAGGCGTTGATAGCCCTCGGCTTCTTCAAGCGGGGTTAAATCCTGACGTTGAATATTTTCAACGAGCGCAATTTCAAGCGCTTCCGAATCGGAAAGCTCCCGCACCACGACCGGCAGTTCGTGAACCTGGGCAAGTTGCGCTGCGCGCCAGCGCCGTTCCCCGGCAATGATTTCAAAACGCTCCGAATCGCCGTCAAGCCGACGCACCAGCAATGGCTGCAGCACACCTTTTTCGCGGATCGACTCGACCAGAGGCATCAACTCTGCCTCGACAAAACGCCGGCGTGGTTGATAGCGGCCCGGAAATAATTGACCAACCGAAAGCATGCGCGATGCGCGAACCCGGTCGATCTCGGCGTAGTCTTCCTTGTCTTCACCGAACAATGCTGCAAGTCCACGCCCGAGATTGCGTTTTTCGCGCCCGGAATTTCCTTGATCTGTCATCGTCCTGCGGACCTTTCACGGTGAATAACTTCTCGCGCCAATTGGATATAAGCCTGCGAACCGGGACAGCGAAAATCGTAGAGCAACACCGGCTTGCCGTGAGATGGCGCCTCCGACACGCGGACGTTGCGCGGGATAACCGTCGTGTAAACTTTGTCACCGAGGAACTTGCGAACATCGGTAGAGACCATATTGGTCAAGTTGTTGCGTACGTCTGCCATGGTCAACACAACACCTTGTAAGCTGAGCCCTGGATTAAGACTGCGATTAACTCGTTCAATGGTGCGCAGCAAATGTGTCAGGCCTTCTAGGGCAAAAAACTCACATTGCAGCGGCACCAAAACGGCGTCAGCAGCAACCAGACCATTCAAGGTCAAAAGGTTCAGCGACGGCGGACTATCCACCAACACGTAATCATAATCAGGCGCCACAGATTTAAGCGCATCACGCAAACGGTATTCACGCCGCTCCATGTCGACCAATTCCAATTCGGCGCCGGCAAGATCGACAGAGCTGGTCACGATGTCGAGGCGCGGCACTTCGGTGTGCTGTGTCACGTCACGAATCGAGGCGCGGCCGATCAGCAGGTCATAGGTGCCGTGTTCGCGACGCGAATGGTCGATCCCCAGACCGGTGGAAGCATTGCCCTGAGGATCGAGGTCGACAACCAACACTCTGGAACCGACCGCAGCCAGCGCAGTTGCCAAATTAATGGCTGTGGTCGTTTTGCCGACCCCGCCCTTCTGGTTAGCAACGATCAGGACACGTGGTTGTGCGTGATCACGATCCCCATGAGGACCATCTGGATCATCGCTGGGCAGTAAGGGTGTTGTCGTTTCGGTTGCGGAACTAACCAAGGGTTATATCCTTCAAGCGGAGGACCATTGCTTGCTGATCAGTGATGCTGGGAATGGTCTCGACCCTCATTTTCCACCCTTTTACGCCGCGGGTCAATTCTTCTTGGCCCTGTGCACCCCTTAGAAGCAAGGCTTCTGGAGATGCCCCAGGTAGTGTCAAAAATGGCGCCATCAAAGGGATTAGACGATCAAGCGGTGCCAATGCCCGAGCACTGATGACGTCTACCTTGAAGGGCTCAAGCACTTCAATCCGGCAATTATGAAGGTGAATGCGCGTTTCCGTCAGCCGTGCTGCTTCGCGCAGAAATGCACATTTTCGTGTATCAGATTCAACCAGATGAACATCCAGGGGCTGCGAAACTGTCATTAATGCCAAAATAAGGCCCGGAAATCCAGCGCCGGAACCCAAATCCAATAACACCACGGGCCGATCAACCTGGAGGGAGGGCAAAAGGGGGAGCAGTTGCGCTGAATCTAGAAAATGACGGCGCCAAATATCTGACAATGTATTCTGACCGACCAAATTTAGGGTCTTTTGCATCTTCACAAGTAAATCTGCGTAGGTTTCCAGCCGGCATAATGTTTCACGTGAAACATTGGTGGCTTCGGCGAAGCCTGCTGGGGTCAGCGGAATGGGGTCTTTGGGCGAGAAGGCGTTCATTATTGGCCTATGGACCAGAGACTAGGGACCTGGATTAGAGATCAGGCGCTGAACCGACGGTCAGTTTTCCCGCCCTTATTGGTGTTATCTTTACGGACATGCGCCAATAGGGCAGTGAGGGCGGCTGGGGTTACGCCGGGTATGCGCGCAGCATGCCCCAAGGTTTCGGGACGAACTAGTTCGAGTTTTTCACAGACCTCATTAGAGAGGCTGCCGATCGATCGGTAATTAATAGTAGCAGGTAAAGCCAGTGCTTCATCGCGGCGAAAGGCATCTATATCTGCCTGCTGACGGGCAACATAAACAGCATATTTAGCGTCTGCTTCCAGCTGGGATCGGAGATCTTCCTTTATACCATTGATTTCAGGCCATATTTTTTCAAGCTGGGAAATTTCCACCTTATCATAGCTCAAAAGCCGCCAGGCACTGCGACGGGCCCCGTCACCACGTACGATAAGTCCGGCGCCAGCGCATTGAGACGGGGACGCGACGAGCCCTTCCAACAATGTGCGGGCACCGCTTAGGGCAACTGACTTCTCGGCAAAAGCCTGAGCGCGCCCCAGACCGACACAGCCGATAAGCCGGCCCCGTTCCGTCAAACGCTGATCGGCATTATCGGCACGGAGCAACAAACGGTATTCAGCCCGTGAGGTAAACATGCGATACGGCTCGGCAACACCGCGCGTCACCAGGTCATCAACCATAACCCCCAGATAGGCTTCCGCCCGATCGAGGATAAAGGGTTTGGTCCCGCCGCCGGCCCGAATTGCAGCATTGATTCCGGCGATCAGGCCCTGACCGGCGGCTTCTTCATAGCCGGTCGTGCCATTGATCTGACCAGCCAGAAAAAGCCCGGAAATCTGCCGTGTTTCGAAAGTATGCCCGAGTGCTCTGGGGTCCACATAATCATATTCGATGGCGTAACCTGGGCGAATCATCCGGGCGTGTTCCAGCCCCGGAATAGTTTTCAATAATGCCTCTTGAACGGTGCGCGGCAGCGACGTTGATATGCCATTCGGATAAACCGTGGGATCGTCCAGCCCCTCAGGCTCGAGGAAAATCTGATGCCGCTCCCGCTCGGCAAAGCGAACGACCTTGTCCTCTATCGACGGACAGTATCGGGGACCGGTACTTTTGATTTGTCCCGAATACATCGGCGCACGGTGGAGGTTGGCCCGAATCAGCTCATGGCTGGCTGGGGTGGTCTCCGTGATATAACAGTTCACTTGCGGTGTCGTAATGGCCGGGGTCAGGGTGGAGAAGGGCTCCGGGGGCTCATCGCCTTTTTGAACGTCGAGCCCGGCCCAGGCGATGGTCCGCCCGTCAAGCCGCGGCGGCGTTCCGGTCTTGAGCCGGCCGAGGGGGAAACCAAAGCGCGCCAGGGTCTTTGACAGGCCAAGCGCCGGTGCCTCGCCGACCCGGCCCGCCGGGATCTTTTCCTCACCCATATGGATCAGGCCAGTCAAAAAAGTGCCCGTAGTCAGGATAACGGCGCGGGCGTTGATTTCTCTGCCGTCTGCCAGAATCACACCGGCAACAGCCCTATTTTCATCAAGGGACAGATCCTCAACCGCCCCCTCGGCAATCCCGAGGCCGGGCTGGGCTGAAAGGATGTCCTGCATGGCAGCCCTGTATAGGGCCCGGTCAGCCTGGGCCCTGGGGCCACGTACGGCTGGCCCCTTAGAACGATTGAGCACCCGAAATTGGATACCGGCACGATCGATGACCCGGCCCATCACCCCATCTAGGGCATCTATTTCACGCACAAGATGCCCCTTACCAAGCCCACCAATGGCCGGATTGCAGGACATTTCGCCAATTGTCGCCGCTTTATGGGTCACCAACAGGGTCGCCGCCCCCATCCGCGCGGCCGCCGCCGCAGCCTCACAGCCCGCATGGCCACCGCCGATGACAATCACGTCATAACTGGATTTAGGGGGGGTCAGTTCGGGCATCGGACACTTTCAAAGTATTGTGTGCAGTATCTATGGCTATTGGGCGCGAGACTCTACCCAGGCCTGCCCCCGAGTCAAAGGGAAAGGCTACTCAAACAGATCTAACTAAGATGTGTGGATATATGTTTCACGTGAAACATCGAACCGATTAAATCCCCCGACTTATTTGCCCCCAACTTACTTACCGATGCAGAACTCAGCAAAAACCCGATCCAGCACATCCTCCACATCAACCCGCCCGGCAATCCGGCCGAGGGCCCGGGCAGCCAGACGTAGCTCCTCGGCCAAAACTTCGGGGGCCAAAACTTCGGGGGCCAAAACTTCGGGGGCCAACTCGAGAGCCCCGCCTACCGCCCGGTCCAAGGCCGAAACCGCATCTTCCAGGGCCCGCCGGTGGCGGGCGCGGGTCAAGGGCGCCGCACGCCCCGTCTCAAACCTTTCCTTCAGCACTTGTTCGAC
>JBLHLO010000070.1:0-9180 GCA_047621105.1 Alphaproteobacteria bacterium | reverse complement strand
TGACCAGAGTATTCCGGAAAGTAATTGCAATTGCAATAATTGATTTTGCAATTGATTCTGTAAGGAGTCTCAAATACTTGGCAAAAATCGGGAGTAAAGCTGGCAAAAAGCGCGCGAAAAAAACCTGTCAGGCGGCCTAAAACAGGCCGCGGCGGATCAGGTTGAGGCCGATCAAGACCATCGAGATCAGCAGTACTTTGCGGAACCGATCCTGGTCGATTTTGCCGCGCACCCATTGGCCGATAGCCAGGCTGGCCAGTACCGGGATCAGGGTGATGAGGCCGGGGATGACATGGCGGCTTTCCAAGACGCCGAGGCTGGTCAGCGTGAAACCAGCCGGGATCAGCATGGTGAGATAGACCAACCCCATGGCGCCGATGAATTCTTCTTTCTTTAGATGCAGCGCCACCATCAGCATGATCACCGGCGGCCCGCCGATCAGCGCCATACCGCCAAAGAAGCCGCCGACGGCCCCGGCCAGCAAGCTGGCGGGACGCTCCAACCGTTCACTCACCCGGAAATTAGGTTTGACCAATGAGATTGCGGCGAAGATTGTCACGGCAAAACCCAGCAGCACCGATATCACCGCCGCATCGAGGCGCACCAGCGACCAGGTGCCCAGCCAGATGGTCGCCAACATGAACAGCAACATCGGCCAGAATCGCTTGAGCGTGACCGTGAGATAGCCGCCGGTAAAGGCCTGCCAGACATTGGTGGCCAAGATTGGGAAGTACAGCACCGCCACTACGTCGCGGATCGGCGCAAAGGTGGAGAGAATCGGGATCGCGACCATCGGCAGGCCGACGCCCAGCACGCCTTTGGAAAACCCGCCGAGAGCGAGCGCGAAAAGCACGAGAGCCAGGGTGAAGGCTGTGAAATCAGGCAAGGGGGGGCTTCCGGCGGGCTGAGAATGGGGCCCCCACTGATCGCGGTTTGTGCGGGCGCCGTCAACCGAAAACGCAGCCTTCTTTGATTGGGTTTCGGTTCAGTGCTCCTCCGGTTGCGCGCCTTGCTGTTTCGCGCGACATTGGTGGCCAACATGACCACCAATGCCACAGAGAACACCACAGCGAACCCCGCGACTTTCAATGATTGGATTGGGCGTGAGGAAATCGCCCATGACGTGATCGCGCCTGCCCGCGTTGCGGCGCTTGAGGCGACGCTCGATCGTGCGGGCGCGTTGCCGCGTGAGGGCGATGTCTTGCCACCGCTTTACCATTGGATGTTCGCCGATTTTCTGGGCTTGGCCGCAACAGCAGAGCTTGGTCCCGATGGTCACCCTAAGCGCGGCGGGTTCTTGCCGCCTGTAACCTTGCCGCGCCGTATGTGGGCGGCCTCGGATGTCACCTTTCAGGCGCCCTTGCGCATCGGCGAAGAAGTCACGCGCCGCGCCACAATCGAAAACATCGAAGAAAAAACCGGGCGTTCTGGCCGGCTTGTTTTCGTCACCGTGCGTCATGATTATACCGGAGCGTCGGGCGGCGTGCTGAGCGATCGCCAGACCATCGTTTACCGCGATGCACCGGGCGAAAGCGAAAGGGGCCATCTGCCGCCGGGCAAACCAGTACCAGCCGATTCTGCCTTTTCACGCATACTCACCCCGGGTATTGCCCTGCTGTTTCGGTATTCGGCGCTGATCTTTAATGCTCATCGCATCCATTACGACGGGCCTTACGCCATGGATGAAGAAGGCTATCCAGGCCTGGTGGTGCATGGGCCGTTGATTGCCACATTGTTGGCCGATCTTTTGCGCCGCGAACGCGCTGGCGCCGACATCACCCGGATCAATTTCCGCGCCGTGAAACCCATCATCGAGGGCCGTGCGTTGACACTGGCGGGCACGGAAACAAGTAACGGCTTTGATCTCTGGGCGGCTGATGACACGGGCGATCTTGGGGCGCAGGCGACTATCGAAATACGCTAAAATTGCCCGGCATAATTACTTGGCATAGAGGCGGGATAAAGAGGAATAGGTGCAATGACATCACATGGGGAAACCATCGTCATCATCGGTGCCGGCCACGCGGGGGGCCGCGCGGCGGAGGCCATGCGCGCGGCCGGTTTTGCCGGGCGTCTGGTGTTGCTAGGCGCGGAATCCCACCTGCCTTATGAACGACCGCCGCTGTCCAAGGAGCTCTTGGCCGGGACCATGGAGGTCGAAAAGACCACCCTCAACCCCGATGACTTTTATGAAGCCCAGGATATCGAACTGCATCTCGGCCATGTCGCCGAAGAGATTGAACCCAATTTGCACCGTGTCCGCCTGTCGGACGATACGGATCTCGCCTATGACAAGCTGTTGATCGCCACCGGCGGGCGGGTGCGCAAACTGACCTGCGAAGGGGCTGACCTCAAGGGCATCCATTATGTCCGCGATCTCAACGACACCTTGGGTCTCCGCCCCGAACTGCGTGACGGGGCGCGAATTTGCGTGATTGGCGGCGGATTTATCGGCCTTGAGGTGGCGGCGACGGCGCGCAAGCGCGGCTGCCATGTCACCGTCGTCGAATTGGCCGATCATGTATTGGCCCGCGTTGCCGACCCGTCCGTGGGTGCGTTGGTTGCCGATATGCACCGGGCCGAAGGGGTGCATGTCATCACCGGTGCGTCGGTCGAAAGGTTGGAAGGCGACGGGAGGGTGGCGGAATTGATCTGCACCGATGGTGAAACCATTGAGGTCGATGTGGTGGTGGCGGGCATCGGCATCCTGCCCAATATGGAGATCGCCGCCGAGGCCGGGATCGAATGCGCGCCCAAGGGTACCCAGGGGGGCATCAAGGTGGATGAATTTGGCCGTACCTCAATCGACGGCATCTATGCTGCGGGCGATGTGGCGTTTCACTACAATCCGATCTTGGGCCGTCACCTGCGCCTTGAATCCTGGGCCAATGCCCAAAACGGCGGCATTGCCGTGGCCCGCAACATGGTGACCGAGCCGGTCCCTTATGCCGAGGTGCCGTGGTTCTGGTCCGATCAGTTTGATTTGAACCTGCAAGTCGCCGGCGCGCCGGAATTTTGGGACCGCTTGGTGGTGCGCGGTGACCCGGCGGCGGGGAAGGGCATCGTCTTTTATATGGAAGCCGCCCATGTGGTCGGCGCCACGGCGTTTAACCTCGGCCGTGACATGCGCTTTTGCAAACAGCTGATCGAAAGTGCCCGGGATGTTGCTGATGCTGATCTGGCCGACGAGGGCAAGCGGCTGCGGGATGTCATTGGGTAATCTCCAGATGACTTCAAGCCCAGAGGACCATGTCGTAGTTTAAAAAATTATAAGGCAGCCACGGTTTCCGAAAATTTTTCAGTAATGGAGGGTGAGATGGAGGAATTAGAAGTCACGTAAAAAAGGATACTAAGTATTTGGTGGCTCTTTGTTTGGCGTGGATTACTCGGTGCAGTAGTCTTTGGGGCTTTAGCAGGTGGTGTATGGGGGCTGCTCTCCTCGCTTTTGGGGGGAACTAGAGAATTGGCGACCTCTGGTGGCTCGATTGCTGGGGGTATTGCTGGAATGATTTGGGGACTTTTTGTTTTGCGTATGTCTTTGCGAAAGAACTACCGGGGTTTTCGCATTGCTTTGGTGAAGCTCCCAGTTAAGTCTGAGCGGAGCGCTCAGTCTTGACAGGTCCCGGGGGCAAAAGATAAGATGTCTAAGTATTATTGGCGGGGTCGGTTTTAGACTCCTAAATACTTGTATGACACCGGCTCTGGCACCGTTTCCCACGGTTGGAAACGCTTCCGGAGTTTTGCGTTCACTTGGTCCCCTGACACTTGGCCCCTTGGCCGATTGCAGGCCGGGCCGTTTACGGGAAGAAACATGGCTGAGCAACACCTGGTCGCCAAGACCACCGAAATTGCCGAAGACGAAGCAAAAAAAGTTATCATCGGTGATAACCACATCGCAATTTTCAATCTTGGCGGCGCGTTTTTCGCCACCGATGATATTTGCACCCATGCCTATGCGTCGCTGGCGGAAGGCTACATCGAAGACGGTTGTGTCGAATGTCCGCTGCATGCCGGGCGCTTCGACATCCAGACCGGCAAGGCCCAGGGTGTGCCGGTGACCGAAGACATCAAGACCTTCAAGCTCAAGATCGACGGCGAAGACATCTACGTCGAGGTTTAACCCGGCGCCGCAGACCCGGCGCCGCAGAGAGGCCGAACATGAGCGATGCAGAACGGAAAGACGGGCCAGACACCATCGGTGCGAATCTGATTCCGCGCATTCCCTTTGACGACTTCGCCCACGACCTCAAGGAAAGCCTGCGGCCCAAGGTCGAACGGCTCGGCTATTGCGGCGAGATCTGGCAGATCGGCGCCAATGCTCCGCAATCGACCTTTCAGTTTTGCGAGTTGACCGAAGCGCTCAAGGAAGAGATCGACGCGAAATTGGTCGAGCTGGTGGCCCTGACCGCCGCCGGGGTCATGGGCAACACTTATGAACGCAATCAACATGAGCAGCTCGCCGACAAGCTGGGCTATGGCCGCGATTGGATCGCCCAGGTCAACGAGCTACAGGCCGAAAAAGGCAAGCTGATGAGTGACGGCGAATGTGCGGTGCAGAAATTCGTCATCGCGTCCATCTATCGCCGGGGCCATGACTGCACAGATATGTTCAAGGATGTAATCGCCGCCGTCGGCCCAAGCCAAGCGACCGGTATCCTGTTTTCGGTCGGGCGCTGCGTGATGCACGCCTTGTTCCGTAATACCCTCGGGCTTGAACCGCCGGTGGGATCTATTTTTGATGGAAAGACGGCTTGATGAGCGATCGTATCCCCCGCATCGAATTTGAAGACCTCGACCCGACGCTCAAGGACGTGTTCCGCCCAAGGGTGGAGCGGCTGGGCTATCTCGGCGAATTTTTCCGGGTCATGGGCGCCGCGCCGGAAACCCTGGGCGGCTTTTATACCATCACCGAAAGCCTGAAGAAGCTTCTGCCCGATAATCTGATCGAGATCGTGTCGCTGACGCTCTCGGCAAAGCATGGCAATCTGTATGAGCAATATCAGAACGAGCAACTGTCGCTGAAGCTCGGCCTGACCAAAGAATGGGTGGTCGAAGCCCTGACGCCGAATGAAGGGCCGGGTAGCCTTTTCACCCCGGAAGAAAAAGCGGTGCAGCGTTTTGCCATCGCCGTGGCCGAGCGCATCGGCCAGAACGTGGATAAGGAGCTGGATGAGCTGATCACGGCCATCGGCTCGGAAAAGACCGTCGCCGTGATGTGGCTGATCGGGCGCACGGTGACCCACGCGCTGATTTCTAATACGCTGAAGCTCGCGCCGCCGGTAAAATCCATTTTTGACGACAACGAAAAAGCCTAACAGGAAAGAGCGGACGCTATGGCCGATATCAAAACTCCCGATACCTTCTTGTGGATCAACGAGGCGGACGTCTGCGACCTGATCGATCTTAGCGGCACCGTGGCGGCGCTGGAAAAGGGCCTGACCATGGAAGCCGATGGCCAGGCGGCGAACATGCCCAAGACCCAATCGGTCTGGGGTTATGGCTCGCTCAACGTGACCGGCGCGACCTTCGTCGGCGACGGGCTGGTCGGTGCCAAGGTGTGGTCCAATGCCAACGGTGGCGCGGCGCCGATCATGGTGCTGCATAATTCCGAAGATGGCCAGATTGCCGCCGTCGTCGAATCTTTCGCCCTTGGTCAGATGCGCACCGCGGCGCTTTCTTCGGTTGCCACCAAATGGTGTTCGGTCGAAGACGCCGATGAAATGGCGATCATGGGCTCGGGCCATCAGGCCTTGCCTCAGGTTGCCGCCATTGCCAGCGTGCGCAAACTCAAGCGCGTACGGGTCTGGTCGCGCACCCCAGATAACCGCGATGCTTTTGTGGCCGATCTTAAAAAGGCCTACCCGGATTTCGACGTCATCGCCTGCGACACGGTTGAAGCGGCGGCCAAGGATTGCCCGATCATTACCACGTTTACGCGCGCCAAGGAGCCGTTCCTGGAGGCCGGGATGATTACCGCCGGCACCCATATCAATGCCGGCGGCGCCATCATTCCCGCCAATGCCGAAATTGCCCAAGACGTGTTCAAGCGCTGCGACAAAATCATCTGCGATAATCTGGGCCAGGTGCAGAAGGGTTCGCGCGAACTGATCGAATATGTTGATGGCGGCGGGAGCTGGGACAAGGTGATCCCGATCTGCAATCTGGTGAAGGATCAAAAACCTCGGCCCCAGGGCGCCGACATCACCATTTATAAGTTCATGGGGATGGGCATGGCGGACATGGCGGCAGCCGTAGAAATCGTTAAGCGCGCCAAGGCCAAGGGCGCGGGCACCCCGTATCCGCATCCCCACCGTTCACATCCACGCCTGACATAATTTTTACACTACGGATTTCCGTGACCCAACCGACGGAGAATGACCATGACTGAACTAGCCGATGTTAAAGCCAAGCTGATTGACGCTTCTGGCCGCCAGACGTCCGACACCAATACCTGGGGCGATCATTCGCTCGACCTTTGGGAGCCGTTCATCGTTTCAAAGGAAGAAATCGATGCCGAGGTAGAGCGCCTGTCTGCCGTCGCGCGGCCCAACAACGGCGTGCGCCGCACTTATTTTGTCCATCCCCGCGCCGAAGAAGGCACGATGAGCTTCACGCCAGGCATTTCCTGTTCGCTCGACGTGCTCAACCCCGGTGAAGAAACCGCCTTTGTGCGCCAGAACGCCTCGGTGATCGACTTCCCGATCCTCGGCGGCGGCAAGATCGTCATGGGCGACGAGAGTTTCGCGGTCAAACAATACGATTTGCTGACCGTGCCCTCGATGACCGTGCATAAATACGTCAATGACACCGATCAGGTGCAGGTCCGGCTGCGCTATTCCAATAGCCCGATGCTGGAACGCTTGAAGGTTCATTGGCTGGATGAAGACCCGGCGTTGCCCGGTGAGGCCAGCTACGACGTGACCGAAACCGCGGAAGAGGCCAAGGACTCACCGAAAAGTCCCTACGGCACTTTCCAGCTGACCGATGACGGCGCCTTTCTCAAGCCCTACGAAGAACTGATCAACCCGACGCCGCTCGAAATTAAGCCCCACCACTGGCCGTGGGATAAGGTCAAGACCGAGCTCGATAAGCTCGCCGCACTGGGCTCCAAGTACAAGGGCCGCCGGCTCTATCTGCTTTATGATCCCTCAACCGGGCGGACCAATGGGACCAACCCCAACTTCTTCTCCTGCATCACCATTCGTCCGGGTGGCATCGTCGACCGGCCGCATCGTCATGCTTCGGCCGCGATCAATTACTATTTCGGCGGCGAAGGCCATTCGGTGGTGCAAGGCAAGCGTTACGAATGGAAAGCCGGCGATCTGATGCTCTCGGCGCCGGGTTGGGCCATTCACAACCATGCCTCCGACGTCGGGCCGGTCTATGAAATGACCATTCAGGACATGCCCTTCATGATCAATTCTGACAGTCTATTGTGGCAAGAAGACCTGAAGGGCCCGATCTCGCTCCTCGGTTCCCATGCCGGGTTTGCAACCAACCGTGAAAAGGTGGCCTAAAGGTGATTAAGCTCAAGAAAGATTTTTTGAAAGGCTCCTACCCGCCGATCATTACCCCGTTCAAACCGAACGGCGAAGTCGACATCGCGTCATTCCGCAAATGCGTCGATTTCTCGATCCGCAACGGCAGCCATGGGGTGCTGATTTCCGGCACCACGTCGGAACCTTCGACCCTGACCCTGGATGAACGTATTACGCTTTATAAAGAAGCGATCGACGTCAACGCGGGCCGGGTGCCGGTGGTTTGTGCCACCGGGTCGCAATCAGAACGCGAAACATCGATCCTGTCTGAAGCGGCGGAAAAGGCTGGTGCCGATTCGCTGTTGGTGGTCACGCCTTATTACATTCGCCCGCCGCAGCGCGGCCTTGCCCAGTATTACATCAACCTTTGCAAGCGCACATCTTTGCCGGTGATGATTTATCACATCCCCGGCCGCACCGTGATCGACGTGAAGTTGAACACGCTCAAGGACATCTGTGAGAAATCACCCAACATGGTGGGCATGAAACACGCGGTCAACGACCTCGGTTTTGTCACCCATATGCTGGCGGAATTTGGCATGGAATGGCGGGTGTTTGTCGGCCTCGAAGACCTGTCCTTCCCGATGATGGCCATCGGCGCCTGCGGGCTGATGAACGCAGTCGGCAATCTGCATCCGAAGAAGCTCTCGCGCATGTGCGACGCGATATTCAAGGGTGACCTTAAGGCCGCGCGCAAGCTGCATTATGAATTGGCCGAACTGAACGAGGCGGTGTTCTACGACACCAACCCGATCCCCGTTAAATACATGATGTGGAAGATGGGGCTGATCGCCAAAAACAGCCATCGCCTGCCTATGGCCCCGGCGACGCCGGAACTCGGCAAGCGCCTGAACGGTGTGATGAAACGCGCCGGGCTGAAGGCTAAGCGCCGCTAAACGCTCAACACTTATCAAGCCTACGGAAAAGGCCCGGTTCCCTGATGGGTGCCGGGCCTTTTCTATGCGGTGATGTGGAGTAATACGCCGACCAGGGCGCCGGTGAGCAGTGTTGGCATCAGCCCCGACAGGATGGATTTGAGGCCAAGGGCGGTGATCTCGCCGCACCGTTCCGGCGCCATGGCGCCGAGCCCGCCCAGCATAATGCCGAGCGATCCAAAATTGGCAAAACCGCATAGCGCGTAGGTCATGATCAGCTTGCTGGACTCGGACATCCTCGCCGGGGATAGGTTCTCCATTTGCAGATAGGCGAGCAACTCATTGAGCACCACTTTGGTGCCGATCAATTGCCCGGCGGCGAAGGCTTCTGCCCAGGGGATGCCGATCGCCCAGGCCACCGGCGCCATCAACCAACCGAGCGCGCGCTCCAGGCTGATCGGCGCACCGGCGATATGTGGCGCAAGGCCGAGGATCATATTGACCAGCGCCACCAGCGCCACCAGCATGGCGGTGATATTGAGCAATAGTTTGAGCCCATCACCGGTGCCGCAGGTGATCGCATCCATGGTCAAGCTATAAAGCCCTTCGAGCTTGACCGGCGTCGCCTCGTCACCGGGGTTGGCGGGCACCAGCAACCGGGCCATGACAATGGCGGCGGGCGCGTTGAGCAGCGAAGCGGTCAACAGATGGCCCAAGGCGCCGGGCACGGCGTCTTTCAGAAAATGGGCGTAAAGCACCATTACGGT
>JBLHLO010000069.1:0-9324 GCA_047621105.1 Alphaproteobacteria bacterium | reverse complement strand
TGGCGCCGATGGTTTCCAGGCCAGATACGTCCTGCCATTCGGCAACCGCCAGCGCCGGGCCGATATTGTCGGACGGATGGCCGCCAATGGATGCGCCATTATTGTTATCCATCAAGAAATCATTGAGGTCGAGAAAGCGCAAAAGTGCCCCATTGGCGAGCGCCGCTCCAGCGGCAGAGGTTTTGGTATTGCGCCCGATCAGGGTGGCTTGGGGCGTGCCGCCCATGGCTTCAACCGCATCGCAAATGCTTGTGGCTTCTTCTTCCGCGAGCGCCGCAATTGCGCAGCTAATTGTATCCAGCACAAGATGTTTGGCTTGGGTAATCGCCGCCTCGGGCAGGGCCGCGGGATTGAGGTCCAGGGCCCATTGGGCGATGTCACGCGCGCGTTCGATGCTGGTCATATTGCGGGGGGTCTCCTCTTGATACCGTTGCGTGGCAGGGATGCGCTATTCAGGCGGCGTCGGCCTCTGCCTCCAGTGGGGCTTTGGGGTGATAGCCTGGGAGCTCAATGCCCTCAAAGCCCTCGCGGACGAGGTGGGGCACGGGACGACATGCGGGATTGGAAATCCATAGCCGCAGCAAGTGACGTTTTTCTTCTTGTGGATCCCAATCAACAAAGGGCTGGCGCGAATGCAGCATGACGTGATTCGATAGAATTTGAAAATCACCTTCCTTGAACGGTACGTTCACGGCCAGTTCTTGGGTTAGGGCGCGAAATAGGTCGATCGCTTCCTTTTGGGCCGGTGTGAATGCCGGGACGCCGGGCAGGTTTTGTGCCTTGAGGATATGCGAGGAAATCCCGCGGCCGGAAAAATAACCGTCGACGAACGAAAACACCGGCATGCGATAGAACGGTTCTTCGCCCTGTGAGACTTCGCCGTGCTTGGTCCAATAAAAGTCGGCCAGTAATTCCTCTACCAGGTCGGGGCGTCGGCGCAGAATCTCGTTATATAGATTGACCGAACTGACGATACGGCTTTCGCCGCCCGATTCTGCGGTCCTCAGGCACATCAGTGCGACGAAGTCACAGGGGTCGCTATGAAAGCCCATAGGCGTTGCGGTCTGGTAGCCGCGCGCCCGGGGGTCGTCGTAATCAAGGCCGAGGTCCTTAACATGGCCGAGCACATGGCCGGCCGCATTTTGCGACTTGCGGGCGCCAAAATGCGTGCCGATGCCAAGACAGGCAATGGCGGCCTGTTGCCGCGTCATTTTACCG
Source organism: Alphaproteobacteria bacterium (assembly GCA_047621105.1). Lineage (GTDB taxonomy): Bacteria > Pseudomonadota > Alphaproteobacteria > SMXQ01 > SMXQ01 > WHSO01. The sequence continues at coordinate 8,106 of JBLHLO010000069.1, read as the reverse complement.
ACCGGTAGGCCGCGCAATTGGACAATGCCGACACCGTCGGTCAATCGGTCAAGAATGTTTGCAAAAACTGCCCCCGCCACCGGCAGTGTGAAATCATCGCTGCTGATGTCGGTGAGCGGGATGTTTGAGCGCTCCACCCGCGCCACCGCCGCAAGAATATCGGCGATGGCATCTGTGGGCAGTTCCATGACCCAGGGTTCGGCCTCATGAAATTCATGAGGCCCCCAGCCCGCCGGGTCGGCGACCGGCTGCATCGGCACCGCTGGCGTGTGGGCCGGGTGGGGGCGGATGTCACTCATGATGTTCTCCTGCGGGGGCCTGGTTACTTTTTCTTCTTGGCCTTCTTCTGGCGTTTTTTGCTGACCGAGACGATGTTCTGTACCCGCGCGACGACTTCTGGCGGCGTCGCATAGATATTCTTGATCAGCGCAATCATTTCCTCGGCTTTCAGTGGGGCGATTTCGATGCGCCGCTTGGCGGCATCCTTGAGGAAGGCTTGATCAACCATGGTGGCATTGAAAGCGCTGCGAAGGGCCTTGATACGCGCTGCAGGCAGAGCCGGCGGGGCAACATAGGGCCGTGCGAAATCCTGGCGCGCGAACGACAGGTTGAGCGCTTGACGGTCGGCTTCGGATTTTGCCAGGTCGATCATCAGCGGTACGTCCGGCAGTTCGGGATGGCGGGTGCGTCCGTATTGGACGAAAACCCTAATCTTCTTTTGCTTAAGCCAGTCGGTGTGCTGCGTCTTGATCGACGACCAAGTGGTGCCGGCATTGCCCTGAACTTCACCGCGCTCCATAGCGAGGCCGATGCCCTTGGTGCCCTTGTAGCCGGCAATGATCTTGAATTTGGTGCCAAGAATAGCATTGGCCAGCATTGGGAAATCGTGGGTCGCACCGCCTGACGCGCCGACGATCATTTCCTTGGTCATGACGTCGTTGAGCGTCTGGGCTGGTGCCGTGGTCCAGACCATGCCGGCTTGGGCATCCCGCGCGGCAGAGCCGATCCAGTTGAATTTGAGCGCATCGAATTTGACCACGCTTGGGTTCATCAGCGGTTCCGCCGGGATGCCGGAAAATGTACCGGCTATGGCCGTGCCGTCCTTTGGGGCGATGTTATAGAGATAATTGGCGGCCTTGCGGCTGGAACTGCCGGGCATATTCTGCACCACGAAACGGGGCTTGCCGGGAATATGTTTACCCATATGCCGGGCGATGACGCGGCCATAGGTGTCGTAACCGCCTCCGGCGGAAGAACCGATGATCAGCTTGATCTGCTTGCCCTTGTAAAAGGACATGACGTCCTGGGCGGCTGCCATATGGGGCAGGGCCAAGACAGCGATGGCGGTGGCGATGATCGGGGTGAGACGAAGTGCTGGTGACAGCATGATGGAGGGCCTCCCTTTTGTTTATTGCGGGGTTATGGCCCGCTTGCCGGTGGCGCCCACGCCCCCAGCCGATGGATAATCATAATGCCCAGGGGGCGTCTGGGGAAATGCGAATTGTGGCCATGGGGATTAGACTGGCTGGCAATATGGCCCCTGCGGCACGGCCCCGTCGCATGATAAAGGAGTATAGGACTATGCCTGATGAGATTCTGACCATTGACCGCAAGGTCGAGCATGTCTCATCGGTGCCCGCCATTGCGGGCCAGATGATGGCCCAATTCGTGCGCGAGAAGGTGCCCGCTACCATTGCCAGGTCGATCACCGGCCACGCGCCTGAGGGCAAGGTGGTGCTGATGGTGCACGGTGGATTTTGGCCGTCTTCGGTCGCCTTCGATTGCCCGCACCCGGACATGAGCTGGATGGATGCGCTGGCGCGCGAAGGTTTTGATGTGTTTACCCTTGATATGACCGGTCATGGGCGGTCAGCGCTGCCATTGCAGGACGACCCCCTTAATCTTTCACTCGAAGACCGCGCCAAGCTGCCCGCCGGCACATTGGCCCCGGCGTTGATGGACGCGCCCGCCCCTTATCCTTACCGGCTGGCGACGACAGACTCCGAGACGGCCGATCTCGATGCGGTTGTCGATTTCATCCGCGATCTGCGCGGCGTCGACCGGGTACATCTGATCGGCTGGTCGGGGGGTGGTATTCGCACTGGCACCTATGCCGGCCGTTATCCCGACAAGGTTGCGCGCTTGATTATTTGGGCCTCGTCAAACTATCTGCCCGATGGTCCCGATGGTCCGCCGCCGACCGTACCTGCGCCGGGCTATCCGATGGCCTTTCAGACCCGGGCCCATGGCGAACATATTCGCTGGCGGGCCAATATTCGTTGTGACGGACAAGTCGAAGATGACAGTATTTTTGATGCCGTCTGGCGCGCCGGGGCCGAGGCCGACCCCTTAGGGGCGACCTGGGGCGGGTTGCGGGGTCCCAACCGTACTTATTGGGGCTGGACGGCACGGGCGGCGGCGCAACTGAAATTGCCGGCATTGGTGATAGTTGGTGAATGCGATCGGTTGATTGCATCTAACATCGGTCTCTATAGCGACCTTGGTAGCGACCACAAAGCATTCTTGCAGATCGCCTACGCGTCGCATTTCATGATGTGGGAACGCGCCCGGGTCGTGCAGCGCCGGGCGGCGCTCGAATGGTTGAGCCACGGCACTTTTAATGGGGCGTGTACCGGCACCTTTCGCGCCGATGCGGCGGGTCAAATCCAAGCGCAAGAGCCCACCCTGCCGGGACCGGAAATGGCCGGCGCATAACAATAAAAAGGGCGGGGTTTGAAGCCCGCCCTTTTCGTCGTCTCAGCTAGGCTGATTATTTTTTGAAAATCAACTTGGCCTTTTTCACCACATCGGACGGGATCGAGTAGATTTCTTTGATGGTGGCGACCGCCTCCTTGCCGACGATCGGCGATACCGGTAGGCGTTGCTTCTTGGCGTCGGCGGTGAAAACGGTATCCTTCATGGTTGCCCCGAAGGCCGTGCGCAGGATGGCAAGACGGTCCTTGGCCAATTCCTTGGGGGCAATGAAGGGACGCCCTAATTCGGACGCACCGGTCAGCAGCTTGATGATTTGCTTGTCCGACGCTGTTTTAGCGATATCACCCGCGAAGGGGATCGTTGCCGGCATGTCGGCCGGCTTGAGCGGCGAATACCGCAGCAGCACATCGATCTTCTTGTCGCGCAACCAATCGGCAGGGACCGATGACCAGGCCCCGCAGTCGCCGTCAAGCTCATGGCGTTCGATCGCCAGTTGTTTCTGCTTGCTGCCCGAATAGCCGGCAATCTGTTTCAGTTTGATGCCGAAAATGCCGCGCATCATGCTCTGGTTGAAATAGGATGCCGAACCGACGGAGGTCAGGCCGAAATTGACCCGGGGGCGTTTGGCAAGAGTGGCGAGATTATCGCCGCCGATACCTTTGCGGACGTAGCAGACGCTGAGATCGCGGTTGATGGAGCCAATCCAGGCGAAATCACGGAAATCGACCTTGATCTTTTTGCTGGGTAAAACCAATGACCGGGTGATCTGGCCAAAGTTGAAGATGACAATGGCGGTGCCATCCTTGGGCGCAACGGTGCGCAGATATTGCACCGATTTCAAGCTGCCGGCGCCGGGAAGGTTCTTGACCACCACGGTGGGCTTGCCGGGAATATGACGGCCAATATGACGGGCCAGCAGTCTGCCATAGCGGTCATAGCCGCCGCCCGGGCCAAAGCCGACGGTGACGACAATGGTTTTGCCCTTGTAGACGTCGGCGGCATGAGCGGCATGGGTGGACGTGAAAGTGAGGCTGGCGGCGGCGATGCCTGCTTGTGTCAAGGGGGATTTAGACATGGGGAGTCTCCATTAGAAGACTTTAGGGGATGTGTATATCGGAAAATGGTAATACGATTCTTGGGCAAGGATAGCCGGGGCGAGGGCCACTGTCTTGTGAAATGGTCTGGGATTATGTGCGGCACGATACTGCCAGGCCCCCTTTTCAGGTCCCATACCCCCGGCGTAAGATATCGGCCAAGAAGTTCGTTAGTGATAAATCACGAGGACCACCCTTTATGGATTCTTCCGCCATCGCCACCATCACCACCGCCCGCCAGGATTATCGCGTCCTGGGTGTCATCTCGACCGGGCATTTCATGAGCCACTTCTATTTTTTGGTCTTGCCGCCGTTGTTTCCGTTCCTCAAGCAGGAATTCGGCGTCAGCTACACCGAACTTGGCGTCTTGATGACGGCGATCTACGCGTCTTCGGCGGTGAGCCAGATACCGGTCGGCTTCATGGTCGACCGCTATGGTGCACGGGTGGTACTGACCTTTGGCTTGATCATGATGGCGGTCGGCTTTGGCGCCATGGGGTTAGTCAGTAGTTTCTGGCTGTTGATTGTGTTTGGTATCATCGCGGCGACCGGCAACAGCGTGTTCCATCCCGCCGATTATGCGATCCTCAATTCTTCAATTAATCCCGAGCGTATGGGACGGGCATTTTCAATCCACACCTTTGCCGGGCATCTGGGTTCGGCGGTGGCGCCGATCACCATTATTTTCCTGGCCGCCCAGTTTGGCTGGCGTGGCGCGTGTATCGGTGCGGGCGCTTTCGGTATCGCGGTGATGCTGGCGCTGACCACGCAGTGGGGCAGCCTGCACGACGACGCTATCCCGAAAAAGAAAAAAGAAGAAGCCCAAGCGGATGCACAAGTAGAGGACTCGACGGTCAAGAGTGGTCTTGGACTTTTGTTCTCGAAGACGATGATCACCTTCTTCCTATTTTTCATGGCGCTCTCCATGACGTCGAGCGGCATGTCAGCTTTCTTCGTGTCGTCCATCGTTGCTTTGCATGAGATGCCGCTTCAGATCGCCTCTACCGCGCTGACAGCGTATTTGTTCTGCTCGGCGCTTGGCATATTGCTGGGTGGTGAAATTGCCGATCGGACCAAACGGCATGACCTTGTCGCCGCGGCGTCATTCGTCGTCTTTGCGATCGTGTCGCTGATCATCGCCTGGTTCAATATGCCGGCTTTCGTGTTGTTCATGTTGATGGTGTTCAGCGGCTTTGGTAACGGTATCATCCGCCCGGCGCGGGATATGATGCTGCGCGCCGCCGCACCCAAAGGGTCGACCGGCAAGGTGTTTGGGTTTGTCTCGGCGGGCATCGCGGCGGGCAGCGCCGTGGCGCCAATCCCGTTCGGTTATATGCTCGATATCGGCAAGCCTGAATGGGTATTCTACCTGATGGCGATTTTCATGGTCGTTGCGCTGGTGACAGTGGCGGTGCCGAAAACAACCGGGCCAAAACAGGCCGACTAGGGGATCGACAGCGCGCAGGATCATATTGCGTGCCGGGTCGTTGAGGAACATGCGTCAGAAATCGGATTTTCCATCCTTTTCCAAGGCTGAGATGGCCGCCCGGCACGCCAAGGTGCGCGCCCTCATGGACAGCGAAGGCCTCGATGGGCTGCTGGTCTATGGGGCAGGGCGGTTCGCCTCGGAAATCCAGTGGCTGACCGATTGGCCGGGTTCGCGTGAGGCCTTTGTCCTGTTGCCACGGGAGGGTGCCCCCTGTGTGATCTTGCAATTGTTCAACCATGTGCCAATGGCGCGGGTGTTGTCGGTGATCGAAGACGTGCGCTGGGCTGGAGCCAATAGCGCCGACACGGTGATCCAGGCGGTGCAGGGCGCCGGGCTGGGGGGCAAGCGTATTGGCCTGGTCGGCGGGTTGCCGTATCGCCATTATCAGGCCTTCCAAGAAAATCTATCTGGTGCCCAGTTTGCCGATGTGAGCGGCGCCTTTCGCATGATGCGCACGGTGCGCAGCGAGGAAGAAATCGCCCGCTTGCGAATCGCGTCTGAGCTTACCGACAAATCGATCGCTGCGTTGGCGACCGGCCTCAAGATAGGCATGGCGGAATCGGAAATCCCGGCGCTGATCGAACCAGTCTATCTCAACGAAGGCGGTTACGCAGGCATTCATTTCATGTCTTCCATGCCCATGCGTGACCCCGATTTTCCGGTGCCCGCGCAATATCAATCTCACCGCAAACTGGCCAAGGGCGATTGCCTGATCACCGAAATTTCGGGCGGCTATTGGGGCTATACCGGGCAGATTCACCGCACTTTCTCGCTCGGGGAGGGGCCGACCCCAGAATGGCAAGACATGCACGCCGTCGCCGTCGAGGCGCTGGAGGTGATGGAAGCCCTGATCAAGGACGGCGTCACCGCTTCGGAGGTGGAAGAGGCGGCCAATATCATCCATGACCGGGGCTACACGATCCTCGATGATTTGCTGCACGGTATGAGCCAGTACCCGCCGATCATCCAGACGGCCAAGGCCAAGCGCCACGCCAGCCGCGATGTCACCTTCCGGGCGGGCATGACCATTACCATCCAGCCCAATGTTATGACCTTGGATGAACGGATGGGCCTGCAGTTTGGCGAAAGCTTCGTTGTTACCAAGACCGGACTCGATCGGTTCAACCATTACCCCCGCGAATGGGTGGTCTGCCCAGGCTGAGCCGAGGGTAACCTAGCTTTTTTGCAGATTTTTTCCCGTCAGGTTTTCTCTGGCATGCATTGCTGGCGCGCGTTACTCGGCTGGCGCCGGGGCGGGGCCGACTTTGCCCTCTCCCTTGCCGCGGCGTTGACTGAGCCAGGTTTGCACCCGGTCAAGATAGATATAGATCACCGGGGTCAGGTAAAGCGTCAGCAATTGCGAAAAGATGAGCCCGCCAACCACGGCAATGCCGAGCGGCCGGCGGGATTCAGCGCCGGCGCCGTGGCCTAGCGCGATTGGCAGCGTGCCCATGATGGCGGCACAGGTGGTCATCATGATGGGCCTGAAGCGCACCAGGCAGGCGCGGTGGATGGCATCTTGCGGGCTAGCCTTGTCTTCGCGCTGATTCACCAGCGCGAAGTCGATCATCATGATCGCGTTTTTCTTGACGATGCCGATCAGCATGATGATGCCGACGAACGAGAACAGGTTCAGCGTTTCACCGAATGCCATGAGCGTCAGCAATGCGCCGACACCCGCCGACGGCAGGCCGGAAAGAATGGTCAACGGGTGGATGAAGCTCTCGTACAGGATGCCGAGCACGAGATAAACCACCAGCATCGCCATCACCAGCAACAGGCCCAAGCCTTCGAAGGATTTCTGGAAGGCCTCGGCAGTGCCCTGGAAACTGGCCGATACGGCGGCGGGTTTCTTGAGCTCGCCCTCCAGCTTACGGATGCGATCGATGGCGGCACCGAGCGGCAGATCGGGGCTAAGGTTGAAGGTGACCGTTACCGCCGGCAGCTGGCCCTGATGGTTGACGCTGAGCGGACCAACCCCACGGGTGATCGTCGCGACCGCACCGAGTTGCACCAGATTGCCGCCGGTGCCACGCACGTATAGTTGTGACAGGGCCGTTGTGTCCCGGCGGAACTCGGGCGCGACTTCGAGGATCACCTTATACTGTTCAGATGGCGTGTAGATGGTGGTGACTTCTTGGTCGCCATAGGCGCTAGCCAGGGCCATCTCGATCTGTTCCACTGAAACGCCGACCGTCGCCGCCTTGTTACGATCAATATGGACGATCAATTGCGGGCTCGCGATTTCGGCGTCTGATGAGACGTCGAGGAATCCGGGCTCTTGGGCGATGGCTTGCTGGAACCGTTGGGCAACCTCATAGATCTGGTCAAGGTCGAGCCCCTGCAAGGTGTATTGATATGCGGCCTTCGATGAGCGGCCACCGATGCGGATCGCGGGTGGGTTGTTGATCCGCACCGACATGCCGGTAATGCGGTTGGTCTTGCGGCGCAGCTCGCGGATCACGGTCTGGATGTCCTTGCCGCCGCGTTGCGCCTTCGGCTTGAGCTTGAGCACGAACTGGCCGGCATTGCTGCCACGGCGTGAGCCGCCACCGCCGAGGCGCGACATATAGCCTTCGATATTGGGATCATTGGCGAAGATGCGCGCGACCTCGGATTGATGGCGGAGCATGTTTTCGAAGGAAGCGTCTTGGGCGCCCTCTGTGCTGACGTTGAGCCGCCCCGTATCCTCAGCCGGTAGGAAGTCTTTGGGGACGATGACGTACAGCCAAGCGGACAAGAAAATGGTCGCGAAGAAAACCATCAGCACGGAAAACTGATGGCGCAGACACCAGGTCAGACTATTGT
>JBLHLO010000068.1:0-9428 GCA_047621105.1 Alphaproteobacteria bacterium | reverse complement strand
GCTCATATTCTGAAAGCCGGCGGGCGTGGTCAGGCGCCAATGCGGCAACCAATTTATCCAGATAGCGCCGACGCGCATTTGGCCGGTCAAGAAACAACCTGTCCTGGGTAGGCGTGAGCCAAAGCACCGATACGCGCTCGGCCAAAGCCGCAGGGCCGGCAACCGGCCGGCCGTCAATCCGCACAATACGCCTTGCTGTTTGGCTGGCCCCATCACGTCCCGTACCGATATTGAACGGCCCCGCTGCCGCCGTCAGCGTCGCCGCCACGGCCCAGGGAGCCCCCAAATAATCTTCTGAGCTGTCGATCCTACGGTGAGACTCTTGGTTAGCAACCTCACGATAATCGACATCCGCAAGTCGGGCGCCACGGAGCCCCCGCCCTGGCCCTAGATAGGAAAGGGCCTCAAGAAGATTGGTCTTGCCCGCGCCATTGGCACCGGTCAATACCACCGGCCGGGGGTCGGTCTCAATTCGCAAGGATGAGTAGTTACGATAGGCGGTCAGGCATAATCCCGTCACCGCCAGGGCCGTCCGGGCGCTGTTCGCGCCGGCGGGCGCTTCATGGGTATGGGCAAGGGACACGGCGTTCAGCGCCATCTCAAGATCGTGGTTTTCACCCGGTCATACCCGCATGGGCATGATAACGTAGAGCGCGTTAACATCGTCGGCATCACCGACGATGGCCGCCGATGCCGCATCGCCGAGGCGAAATTCCGCCTTTTCACCTTTGATACGATCGGCAATATCCATCAGATACCGGGAATTAAAACCCACATCCATGTCTTCGCCATCGTAGCTGACCTCGACCTCTTCTTCAGCACTGCCCTGGTCGAGCGACGTCGCTGAAAGAGTTACCGCGCTTTTCCGGATAGCGAGCTTAACCGCCCGGGACTTTTCCGTGGAGATGGTCGACACCCGATCCACAGCCGCCGCGAAGGCCTTACAAGAGACCTCCATGGTGCGCTCATTGCCCTGGGGGATGACCCGTTCATAATCGGGGAAGGTGCCGTCGATCAACTTGGACGTCAGCGTAATATCTTCGAAGACGATCCGAATCTTCGCATCCGACAGCCCGACCTCAATATCGGCATCGCTCTCATCGATCAATTTGCGCCACTCAGTCACCATTTTGCGCGGCACGATGACCCCGGGCATGTCGGCCGCGCCCGTCGGCAGGGGAACATCAAAACGGGCGAGGCGATGACCATCGGTCGTCACCGCACGCAGCACCGGGGTTCCGTCACGCTCGGCGGCATGAAGATAAATGCCGTTCAGATAATAACGGGTTTCTTCGGTCGAGATGGCGAAACGGGTATGGTCGATCAATGCCCGGGCCGCATCGGCCGGCAGGGCGAAAGATGTCGGCAGATCATCGTCGCCCAGGGCCGGGAAATCAGCCGGCGGAAGGCAGGCGAGATGGAACGTGGAACGGCCCGAACGCACCGTGATTTGGCCTTCACCCTCGGTGGTTTCGACCTCAACCTGGGCACCGTCGGGCAGCTTACGGACGATATCGTAGAATGTGTGCGCCGGCGCCGTGATCGCCGCCGTCGCCCCGGTCTCGGCAGTGAGCTGTTCAGATATCGCAAGCTCCATATCTGTAGCGGTCAACTGCAGCTTACCCTTGGTCGTGTTCATCAACACATTGTTGAGAATGGGGATGGTGTTGCGCCGTTCGACCACACTCTGGACGTGACTGAGGGACCGGAGTAGCGAAGCACGTTCGATGGTAAATTTCATGGCGAGAATACGAGCCTTGTTGACCCCACGCTGGGGCGTCTTCCGTTTAAATCCGAGGGGGGCCCGGCGCGCCGGGGGCCCGGTATTTGGGCCCGCAGCTGTTTCCGGAACAGGGTCCTCCCCCACCCGGCTACAAGCCCCGAAACCCCCTTAAAACGGGCGTACGGAACGACTATCCAGCCGGGAGGTGAGTATAGCAGGAGCCCTTGAAAACCCAAAGAGAAAGGGGGCCAAGCGCCCCCCAAAACAACCCCCGAAAAGAGCCGGAATCTAAGCCTTTCCGGGGCTCAGCTTTCAAGCATTCGGCGCAGCAGTTCGACATCCTCCGAAAACGACGAATCCGCCGAGCGCAACTCTTCGATCTTACGGACCGCATGCATCACTGTGGTGTGGTCGCGCCCACCGAATTTGCGCCCGATTTCGGGCAATGATCGTGATGTCAGCTGTTTTGCCAGATACATCGCGACCTGGCGTGGCCGGGCGACGGCCCGGGCCCGGCGGGCCGAATGCATATCGGCGATCCGGACGTTGAAATGTTCGGCCACACGTTTCTGGATTTCTTCGATCGTCACCCGGCGGTCATTGGCGCGCAGAAGGTCATGCAACACGTCTTGAGTCGCTTCCAAACTGATATCACGCCCGACCAGGGTGGCATGAGCGACCACGCGGTTCAGGGCCCCTTCAAGCTCGCGGACATTCGACGTGATCTTATGGGCTAGGAATTCCAATACCTTGGGCGGGATCTGGGCCCCCATGGTTTCGGCTTTGGACTGCAGGATCGACAGGCGCAACTCGTAATCGGTTTGATGGATATCGGCCACCAAGCCCCAGCCAAGCCGTGAGCGCAGGCGTTCTTCCATGCCCTCCAGATCGGACGGCGATTTATCGGCAGAAATGATCACCTGCCGGTTTTGGTCCACCAGGGCGTTAAAGGTATGAAAAAATTCCTCTTGTGTCGTTTGCCGGCCCGAAATGAACTGGACGTCATCAATCATCAAGACATCGACCGAGCGAAATTGCTCTTTGAAACTCATCGTGTCCTGGAAACGCAGCGCCCGGATAAACTGGTACATGAACTTTTCGGCAGATAGGTAAATCACCTTCCGCGACGGGTCTGCCTTGCGGATATGCAGGGCAATAGCATGCATCAGATGGGTCTTGCCGAGCCCAACCCCACCATACAGAAACAGCGGATTGAAAGGCACGGATTGGGCCTCCGCCACGCGGCGAGCGGCGGCATGGGCGAATTCGTTCGATTTGCCGACAACAAAATTATCGAAACTGAACCGCGGATCAAGGGGCGGCGCAAGATCGTCATGGGATTGTGACTGGCCAGTTCTGCGCCTGGGCGCAGATTCCGCCTTAAGGGTACCGACCGACCCATCGGCAACGGCATTGGATTCCTGGGTGCTGGAACGCGCCGCACCGCGCACCACCATATCAACAGTGCGCAGGCCGTCTCCCCCCTCACGCAGGAGCTGGGTTATCCGCTCAAGATAATGACGTGCGACCCAGTCACGCATGAAGCGCGTAGGCGCAGAGATTATGGCCTTGCTGCCGGCAAGCGAATCAAGCTCGATCGGCGCCAACCACGATTTAAATGCGGCGTCACCATATTCGGCCCGCAACACGTCCCTGACACGACCCCACGCTGCGCTCATGGCGCGACTACCCCCTAATAAAACGACTTAGTCCTGAACCCATGGAAGGCCCGCGACCTTCCACCCTTCGCTTGCGCCACGATGGCGTTGACCATCATGGGCACCTTCGAAGCCGCCGATAATGTTGTAAGCCCGCGCAAAACCCTGACCTGTTACTGCCTGGGCCGCCGCACGCGAACGGGCGCCTGACCGGCAGAGAAACAGCACCGGGGCCCCCTCGACCGCACCGGCAGCCTTAACTTGATTGATAAATTCTGAATTGAGCTGCATCGCTGGGAAGACCTGCCAAGGCACGAAGGCTGCCTTCTTACTGAGCTTGGCTAAGTCGGGCACCCCAACAAACACCCATTCCGGTTGCGTCCGGCAATCCACAAGGACGGCGTCGGACGCATCTTCAAGAATTTTCCATGCCTGTTCAGGAGTGACGTCGCCCGCGTAACCGTCGCCAGGCGCGATGTCGCTTTTGACCGGCGTTTTGCGGTCCTCATATGACATCAATCAACTCCCCGTTTCGACTTCCGATGCAATCTTATTTTTGCCGCGCACCAGTTAGTCAATGGCAATAAAAAAAGGAAAGCATACTCAAATAACTTTCAATAAAACGCCGCCAGCCAATAGGCCGTCCACGAAATTTAAAAGTGGACCTACCGCACCGCTTGTGACGAAAACATAATACGAAAAATCTAAACGTGCTGGGAAAGGCCAGGCACGAACTCTACCTAGGCATGGGTGATTGTGCAACGGGGCTAAAAGCGAAACTCGTAAATTTTTTGCGTGACTCATGCAACGGTATGTGGATGGCCCAAAAACTGAAAAACGCGCCCCATCGGGGCGCGTCATCAAAGTGAATCTTGGGTAAAGAGTTCAGCAAAAACTGCGGGTAAATTTATGACAGCGCCTTGATACGGGCATTGAGCCGCGAAATCTTGCGCGAGGCAGTCGCCTTGACTAGCACACCCTTAGAAACACCTCGCTGAATTTCCGGCTGTGCAGCCTTCAGCGCATCGTTCGCAACTGACTTTTCGCCTGAAGCAATTGCGGTTTCGACCTTCTTGATGAAGGTGCGAATACGACTCACACGGGTGCGATTGACCATGGTCTTGCGAGCGGTTTGCCTAATGCGCTTCTTGGCGGAGCGGATATTCGCCATTTCAAACTGTCCCAATTCAATTAATTTAGAGCGGACCGCGGTGCTTTTGCCTGTGCGACAGAAGGGCCAGCCCAGAAGGCCGTGGTTATAGTCCCCGGCCAGCAATCCGTCAAGGCTGCCCACAAGCCCATGACACACCTTGAAAACACCCAAAATATAGGGCTTCGCAGAACTCCGACCCCCTACCTAGACCCCGACCTAGGGCGTAGATCAAAGCGTAGCGTCAACCGGCCTTGGGCCTGCTCGACGCCCAGGGTCATAACCTCACCATCACGCGTGAACCGTGAGGGGCTTTCTGCGTGCCAGCCAAGGGCCGGCAGAGTGGCGGCATAAAAACCAAGGGCCGCCCCCATATCTAAACCGGGTCGTTTTGTTCCCGAAGCGACAGCCGTAACGATACGTCCGGACGCCGCTTCAAAAATCACACTTTCATTCATCTGTTCGACAAGCCCCGGCATCACCGGGACGTCGTCAATCACGCTGAGATAGATTTCGGCCCGCACCCCGGGTGTGAAAATAATCAACGCCAGGATCATGACGCCAATGATCTTCAAGGTCTTCAGCACGAAGGCGGCGGGGATGTGTTGGACGCGAGGGTGTTTGGCCATGGACCAACGCTATCACATTCGCCTGTGAGGAACACCTGGTCGACAGGCCGGTGCCGCAAAGATGGGGACGCCCGGTTCCATACCCTTACCGCTGACGGGTTGAACAGTAAAAGCTTGAACGTCCACTCTGAACAATGCGCCGGATACCGCCGGTTTTTTCGGCGATGCAGGTGCATCCCGGACACGCCTCACCGGTACGGGCGTAGACGGCGAAACTATGTTGGAAATAGCCAAGCTCCCCATCCGGGCGGCGATGGTCGCGCAAACTGGACCCGCCCGCGGCAATAGCCTCACTGAGGACCGCTTTTATCGCCACCAAGAGGCGTGCCGCTCGGGTACCCTGAACCGTCCCGGCTTGACGCTGGGGCGAAATACCGGCCCGGAACAGCGCTTCGCACACATAGATATTGCCCAGACCCGCAACAAGGCGCTGATCCAAGAGCGCCGCCTTGATCGGCCCCCAGCGCCCCTTAAGGCGCCCGGCCAAGACTTCCTTTGTGAAGGAATCATCCAGGGGTTCGGGCCCAAGCCCCGCCAACAGCCGGTGATCGGCCAGGTCCCCCGGGGCAATCAAGGTCATCAGGCCAAACCGGCGCGCATCATTAAAAGTCACGCGGGCGCCCGCATCGGTCTCAAAGACCACGTGATCATGGGGCGAGGCCGACCGGGGGGCATTGGCCAAGCCCGGCCCTTCAACGATCATGCGCCCGGACATGCCGAGGTGAATAAGGGCCACATCAGCCCCATCGTCGAAATGCATCAAAATATACTTGGCGCGCCGTTCGAGCCGGGCCACCCGCCGGCCCGTGAGGCGGGCGGCAAGATTGTCCGGAAAGGGGATCCGCAACCCCTTGCGCCGGACGTCAACGCGGGCGAGGCGCCGCCCCTCAAGAACAGGGGCGAGGCCACGGCGAACGGTCTCAACTTCGGGTAATTCAGGCATGGCGCGGAACGTAGCGGAATTCTGGCCCTTAGGCTATTGTCCGGGCGATGAAAAATTCCCCAGACACACTTGCTGAAACTACCGATGGTGCCCGTGTGCCCTTCGGCGCCGATGATGTGCCCACCCATGAGAAGGTGGGGCGGGTCCGGGCCGTGTTCGATCAAATTGCGCCGCGTTATGACCTGATGAATGACCTGATGTCAGGAGGCCTGCACCGGCTGTGGAAAGCGGCGGCGGTGGACTGGCTCCTGCCCCAGGCGGCCATGCGCGTCATTGACGTCGCGGGGGGCACCGCCGATATGGCGCTGCGTATTCAACAGGCGGCCGGTGGGGCAGCAGCAATGGCGGCCGCGGGGGGCGCTGTTACCGTGATCGACATCAATCCGACGATGATGGCCATCGGCCGTGAACGGGTGGCGGCACGGGGTCTGGCTGGCACCATTGGTTTTGCCTGTGCTGATGCGGAAACGCTTGCCCTGCCCGATGCCAGCGTCGATGCCTATGTCATCGCTTTTGGGCTCCGCAACGTGACCGACCCCGCCCGCGCGTTGGCCGAAGCCTTCCGCGTACTGACCCCGGGCGGGCGTTTCTTGTGCCTGGAATTTTCACGGCCCCGCTGGCCACTTCTTGGCCCAGTCTATGACCACTATTCCAACACCATGCTGCCATGGCTGGGCGATAAGATCGCCGGCGATGCCGCCGCTTACCGCTATCTCGCCGAAAGCATTCGGCGCTTCCCCGATCAAGACCTTCTGGCCCGGATGCTCGGCGATGCCGGGTTCGAGCAGATCAAGGTGCGCAATCTTGCCGGCGGGATCGCTGCCATGCATGCAGCCTGGCGCATCTAAGGGTGGGGCGGCGATGACCGGTATGCTGCGCAATGGAGCCCGTCTCATGGGCCTGGGTCTGACCTTGGCGCGCTACGACGCGCTTGAGCCGTTTGCGCAATTCGGCATTCCCCCGGCAATCTTGAAGATGTTGAAATGGGCCAAACGCCTGCCCGGGGGCAAACGCATCAACCCTGGCCTGCGCCCCGGCGAACGCTTGGCCGCCGCCTTAACCGAGGCGGGTCCGACCTTCATCAAACTTGGCCAATCACTGGCCACCCGCGCCGATCTTCTAGGCGAAGAAATTGCCGATGATCTTGCCCATCTGCAAGACCGCCTACCTCCCTTCCCAACCGCTGCGGCGCGCGCCATCATCGAAGCCGAGCTCGGCCAGCCCATTGAGGCGCTGTTTTCATCCTTCGACGACACCCCTATTGCCGCCGCGTCGATCGCCCAAGTGCATTTTGCCGTCACCACCGAGGGCGACGAGGTGGCGGTCAAAGTGTTGCGTCCCGACATCGAAGCGGCTTTTGCCCGCGATCTCGAGATGCTGGCCGAGGCGGCGTCCCTGATCGAACGCACCCAGCCTGCCTACCGCCGCCTTAAACCCCGGGAGGTCGTGGCAACCTTTGCCCGGGTCGTCGAGGTGGAAATGGATCTGCGCCTTGAAGCGGCGGCCGCTTCCGAATTGGCCACCAATTTTGCCGGTGATCCCGATTTCCACGTCCCCCAAGTCGATTGGCAGCGTACTGGGCGGCGGGTGCTGACCCTGGAACGGGTCGCAGGCATTCCGATTGACGAAGTCGCGCGTTTGCGCGCCACCGGCATCGATCCCGAACCCGTACTCGAAATCGCCACCTGCGCCTTTTTCAATCAGGTTTTCCGCGATGGCTTTTTCCATGCCGACTTACATCCGGGCAATCTCTTCGTAGCGCCGGACGGCGGCTTGGTGGTGGTCGATTTCGGCATCATGGGGCGGCTGGATATTGCGACCCGGCGTTATCTCGCAGAAATGCTGTTGGGTTTCCTGGAAGGCGATTACGGACGCGTCGCCGATGTCCATTACGCCGCCGGTTATATTCCCGCCGATCAGCCGCGCGATATGTTCGTGCAAGCGTGCCGCGCCATTGGCGAACCGATCCTCGGGCTCTCCCTCAATGAAATTTCCATCGCCCGGTTGCTGGCCCAGCTCTTTCGGGTAACCAAAACCTTTCAGATGGAAACCCAGCCCCAATTGCTGCTCCTCCAGAAGACGATGATGGTGGCCGAAGGAATCGGGCGCCGGCTCAATCCCAGGGTCAACATGTGGGAACTGGCCCACCCCCTGATCGAGGCCTGGATGCGCGCCAATCTCGGGCCTGAAGCGCGAATTAAAGACGGGGCCCGCGAGTTTGTTTCGGGACTAGAACGATTGCCCAGTTTCTTGACCAACGTCGATAAAGCCGTCAAAGCGCTGGCCGAGCAGGGCTACCGGCTGCACCCGGAAACCGTCCGGCGGCTGCTGGGCGAGGGTGAGGGCCGCCGGGCGGGCGGCATGGGTGTCGTGCTCTGGGTGATTGCCGGTCTGCTGGCGGCGATTTTACTGGCTCTGCTCACGGGCCAAGCCTGAACCGTCATCGCGCGCCTTGAGCTTTGGACTTTAAGCCCTATTTTTACTTATTGCACCGCAGGGTGGGGAATATTATCTAATAACACGTAATTTCCGTAAATTAGCCGGCCGGGCCGGGATCGGAAGCCAATGAACACTAAGTTGATCCACGGCAAGCGCATCCTCTTGGTGGTTGCGGGCGGCATTGCCGCTTACAAGGCGCTCGAGCTGACGCGCGAGCTCGGCCGCCATGGCTGCGCGGTGCGCGCCATCCTGACCGACGCCGGTGCCAAGTTCGTCACGCCCCTTTCGCTTGCCGCACTGACCGGCGACAAGGTCTATACGGATTTATTCTCGCTCACCGATGAAAGTGAGATGGGTCATATCCGCCTGTCGCGTGAGGCCGACCTCGTCCTGGTCGTCCCGGCAACTGCAAATATCCTGGCCAAGATGGCCCAGGGGCTAGCGACCGATCTTGCCACCACGGCGCTATTAGCCACCGACAAGCCGGTCATGGTGGCCCCAGCGATGAATGTCCGAATGTGGGAACATGCCGCCACACAAGCCAATATGACCACGCTCCGATCCCGTGGCGTGCATATCATCCCCCCATCCGTGGGCGACATGGCCTGCGGCGAACAAGGCGAAGGCCGACTTGCCGACGTTCCGGCTATCATCCAGGCGATCGAGGATTTTTTTATGCGGGGCGCACCGCTCAAGGGCCGGCGCGCCGTGGTGACGTCGGGCCCGACCTTTGAACCGGTTGATCCGGTACGTTTCATCGGCAATCGCTCGTCTGGCCGTCAGGGCCATGCCATTGCCAGGGCATTGGCGCAGCTTGGCGCCGAAACAATATTAGTGTCAGGGCCTGTCGCGATTGCCGATCCCGCCGGCGTGACCGTCATTCGAA
>JBLHLO010000067.1:0-9479 GCA_047621105.1 Alphaproteobacteria bacterium | reverse complement strand
TGACGGGAGACCTGCGCCACTTCAGGATACACGTCACTGTCCGTTTTGCTGAGCGTGAGACCAACGCCGTGAGGTGCGTGCCAAACCCGCTGGACTGGCGTAAGGCGAAGGGGTCGGCGCGTGGGGGGAAACGTGCCGCCCAGGTGTAGGGACGGCATAAATAAAACACGAGGAGGAACCGCAATGGATGATGTCAGGATTTTCGAAAGAAAGCCAAATGTAGCGACAGATAAGGAAGTGTTGTTTTCGCTGCGCAATACACCGCTCCTGGAGCAGGGCACCACGTACGATCCTCTAGCCACAGCGGAAAACCTCTGGGTGAGCCTCAAGGTTTATGCAAGCGGAGGCGAGAATGCGCTCCATTCTCATGGGGGTGAGGATCATGCCTTCATCATCTTACAGGGCAAGGCTAACTTCACGTTCAGCGATGGCCGTACGCAAGTTGTTGGCAAAAACGAAGGCGTGATGTTGCCGAAGAATGCCAAGTACAAATTCGAGGCAGACGAAGCGGAAAACCTTGTGATGCTGCGTGTCGGCGGCGGTGTGCGCACCGAGATTGGCCTCGATAACCTGACGTCGTTCGGTACGCCGAAGGACGTTGTGGCCAAGACGTCTTTCGCTGACGGAGAGGTTAAGGTCGGTAGCGCTCTGAAGAACGGTGAGTCCTCCAAGAGACGCAGTTACGCTCAAGGAAAGTTCTTCGCAGCTGACTAGGCCCGATAGCAAGCATTGGCAGCGCAGCATCCATCCGCCATCGCGCTGCGCCGTTTGGCCGCGCCGCAACGTCGGCCAATAATAAAATAATTATTACACAATTATTATAGGAGTTAAAAATGTCAGTGTTACCCGTGGACGCCTCCAAATTTGCTGGTATGTCGGAAGAGCAGGCGAAGACCTTTCCGCGCCGCACCGTTGAGGGCGAACACCTGACCGAGGCTCAATTGGCCAAGACGCCGAAAATGATCTCCACCGACTCTCATGTGATGGAGCCTGATGAGCTTTGGCAGGAATTGCCGCCGCGTCTGCGCGAGAATCTGCCGAATGTGCCCTTCCGCAATTCGCCCCCGGGCGCACTGAAGGCGGAACTTCGTCTGGAGGATCAGACCAACGACGGCGTTGCCGCAGAGATACTGTTCCCCAACTACGGCATGGCTCTCTACGGGGTCGATGACATTGAAACCCAGCAGGAGGGGTTCAAGCTTTACAATGATTGGCTGCACGATTGGTGCAGTCCGGATCGCAAGCGCCTTATCGGTACGCCCTTAATCTCCGTTTACGACGCAAAGGGCGCCGTGAAGGAAATGCACCGGTGCGTTGATATGGGCATGCGCGGCGCGGTGATTTGGCAGGTGCCTGACCCCCAGCTTCCCTTCAGTAACACCGAGCACTACGACCCTATCTTCGCCGCTTGCGCCGAAGCGGGCCAGCCGGTGATCTGCCACATCCTGACCGGACACGGCTACATGAAGACGGGGCACAAGCGGAACGTCGAGGGGATCAAGGATTCCACGAACACCAAGACGAACGATTCGGCCAACACCTTGTTTGACTTCATCTTTTACGGCTACTTCGAGCGCCACCCGAAGCTCAAGCTCCTGCTTGCCGAGAGCGAAATCGGTTGGATCCCGTTCCTTCTCCAGCAGTGGGACTATTATTTCGACCGTCACCGCGATGCCTTCCCGATCCCGATCACCCGTAAGCCAAGCGAGATCTTCGCCGAGCACGTTTACGGCACATTCCTCGAAGACTTCGTCGGAACCCGCACCCTTTCATGGTGGGGAGAGAGGAATTGCATGTGGTCGAATGATTACCCGCATTTCAACATGACCTTCCCACATTCACGCCAGGTCGTTGAGCATCATTTGAAGGATCTATCGAGTGAACAACGGCGTCGCTACACGTGGGACAATGCCATGGATCTCTTCAAGCTTGATCTGACGGAAGAAAATCGCGTCAGCTAGCTTGCTTTGTCGAAACGACGGATGAATCGCGGCTTCGCTTAGGTTTTTTCCCACAAGTCTGGACGGCTTTTCAGCGGGACGTGAGCGTTGCTGAAAAACAAGGGCTTTAATCCTACGGCACAAGCCGTGAGAAAACTTGTTCAGCGGCGGGGGGAACCGATGGCGACCAATTATGACTTGGAGGGCCGGGTTGTCCTCATGACAGGGGCCGACCGCGGCCTTGGCCGGGCCATGAGCCTGGGGCTTGCGGAAAAAGGCGCGTGCGTCGTGCTGGCCTCCCCCGTGATCGACGAGCTCGAGGCAGTCGCGGCGGAAATTGAAGCACTCGCCGGGCCGGGGCACGCGCTTGCCGTTAAAACCGATATCACGGACCTCGCGTCCTGCGAAAACTGCCTCAACGCGGCGATCGGTGAATTCGGCATGCTTCATGCGCTGGTCAATAATGCGCGCCGATTGCGGCGCGATCCGGACAAGCCGGAACAGGCGGGTCACCAGCTCTTCTGGGAAACAGACCCCCAACTCTATCGCGAAACGGTCGAGGTGAACGTCTCGGGCACATTCTTCATGGCCCGCACCGCCGCACGTTATTTTGTGGAAAAGGGATATGGCAAAATCATCAACCTCTCGACCTCGATCCGCAATTTTTATTCCGAACGCCAGAGCCCCTATGGTGTGACCAAAGTCGCGATCGATGCCTCGACCTATATCTGGGCACAGGATCTCAAGGATAGGGGTGTCACCGTCAATGCGCTGCTGCCGGGCGGCGCCTGTGACAATGGGGATATGAATCGGGACTCTTTGCCGGGGCGCGAACTGTTGCCCGCCGATATTATGAATCCGGTCCTGGTGTGGCTCTGTTCGACCCGCTCCGATGGCGCCACCGGGTGGCGCTACAACGGCTCCCTGTGGGATGGGGCGCTGGATCCCGACGTGGCGGCGGCAGGCTGCCGGGATGACCCGTCGATCCGCGGCGCAGCCACGCCTTAGAGGTCATGTCTTCGAACGCGCCTCGGCGGTTTCGGCGCGAATTCTTCTGATTCCGCGCCCCTGATCGGGTAGAAGTTTCCTCAATCAGAAAAATTCCCTATATATTTCCCTTTTATCAGGGAAATCGGGCAGAGACGGGTTCGCTGCGGCCTGATGGGCCCCGCATTTCATAGACATGGTAGAGCAACGATTTAGGGAGTACGAGGCATGAAGACTCTGGGTTTCATCGGCACCGGTGGCATGGGCAGCGGTATGGCGGCCAACCTGATCAAGGCGGGCTACAGCCTGGTCGTCACCGATCTCAACCGCGCGCAGGCCAAGGGATTAGAGGGCCAAGGCGCCCAATTCGTGGACTCCCCCAAAGCGGTGGCCGAATCCTGTGAGCTCGTGCTCTCAATGCTGCCGCATAACGATGCGGTCAGCGCTGTCGGCCTCGGCAAGGGCGGGCTCATTGAGGCGACCAGCGGTGCGAAAACATGGATCGATTTCAGCAGCATCGATAAAGAGACCATCGTCAGCGCCAGCGCTGAGCTTGGCAAGTCGGGCTGGACCGTCGCCGATGCGGCGGCCGGCGGTGTCGAGGAAGTTGCGGCGGCCGGTAATCTGGCGCTCTGGCTTTCGGGCTCCAAGGATGTGTTTGACGCGCATCAGCCCATCTTCGAGGCGATGGGCAAATCGATCCTCCATGTCGGAGAGCTCGGCAATGCCAAGCTGGTTAAGAACGCCATGGCGATGTTGGCCGCTGTACAGCACATGAGCCTGGTTGAGGTCTGTGGTTGGCTACGGAAGGGCGGGCTCGACGCGGCTACCTTCCAGACCATTATCAAGAACTCTCAGCAAGATTCGGTGGCAACGAAGCGCATCATGGAAATTGTGGTGAGCGGCAAGTACAAGCCGCGCAAATCGTGGATGCCAAAGGATGTGAACTTCGGGCTCGATATGGCGCGCGAGATGGAGGTCCCGATGCCGTTTGTCGGCCTCGCCTCCCAGATGTTTGCGATCGCGCAGGCGACGGGCCAGGACGGCTACGAAGCGACGGGGATCGCCTGCAACGTCTACGATGTGATTAACGGCGTGAAACCCAAGTCGAATTGAGGCGTTCGTCGGCACCTGCCGGTGGCGGTAGGGCGGAAAAGCAGTCCAAGAGAGGCCGAATCAAAAGAATGGGGTCATCGCTCTAGCGAGCTCTTTTCCCTGATAGCAGCGAATTCGGGCGGAGACTGGTTAGCTCTAGACTGAGAGGACCACCATTCCATGCCTTTTTGTGCGCCCCCAGATTCTTATGACAGTACCCTGCGGGCCCCCTAATATTCGGCTAACGAATAAAAATCAGGGGGTGCGCATATGTCAGCAGAAAATCAAGGGGGTACCACGCCAGGGCCCATGGCGCTTACCTCGCAGGAATTCAAAACTGTCGAAGCGATCGCCGGGCGCATCATGCCGGCCACCGACACCCCCGGCGCGATCGAGGCCGGTTCGGCCAATTATATCGATCAGGCCTTGGCTGGGGCCTATAGCGCGCAACTTTCTACCTACCAACGCGCGATTAGCGAACTCGACGGCTATTGCACGGCGACCCACGGCAAGTCGTTTGCCGCGCTGGAGGAGGCCCAACAAGTGGCGGTTCTGACCGCCCTTGAAACCGGGAAAATTGACGAAATAAACAAGGGGTCGCAATTTTTTGCGCTCATCCGCAGTCATGTCATGGAAGGATTCTTTTGCGAGCCACAATACGGTGGCAATCGCGACCTCATTGGCTGGAAGCTGGTCGGCTTTCCGGGGCAGCGCTACGGCTACGATGATGCGTATATCAATCGGGTGATCGATCTCGAGCCGATCGCTTGTGACGGCCTTCCGCAGAAGGGGGATTGATTGATGGCAGATCAGATCGCGGATATCTGCATCATTGGTGCCGGCGAAGCGGGCGGGATTTTGGCGAAGGAATTGGGGGCGGCGGGCCTCAAGGTCGTCGCGTTCGAGCGCGGTAACGTGCTCCCCCGCGAAGAATATGGCCCGCGCGATTCGATAAAATTTACCGCGCGGCTCAGGATGCAGGAATTCATCCGCCATGAACCGAGCACCTTTCGTGCAACCCCCGACGCTCGTGCCACCACGCGCTATTCCACCACGAGCGCGCTCGGTGGGCGCATGCTGACCTGGACCGGGCAATCGGCGCGGTTTTCGCCTGATGTGTTTAATGTTTACACTAATGAAATCGTTGGTGGCGTGGCCGATCAGGCGGGCGCCGACCTCACCGGATACGACATCCATGACTGGCCGGTCGATTACGACGACCTTGAACCCTATTACGAAAAATTCGAATGGGAATTCGGTGTGTCGGGCGGCGGCGCCCCCAATCCCTTTGCCGGGCCGCGCAAAAAAGGCTTCCCGCTGCCGCCGCTGCGGCGCAATGCCAAAATGGAATTGTTTGAGGGGGCGTGCACAAAGCTCGGCTATCATCCTTATCAGAATGCCGCCGGGATTCTCTCCCAGCCGTATCGCCCGCCCGCCCTTTATGACACCAATATTGAAGAACGGCAGGGCTGCGTCTATTGCGCTCATTGCAATAATTATGGTTGCCATGTCCAGGCTAAGGCAGCGCCCGCATATACCCTCATCCCCGCTGCGCTGAAGACTGGCAATGTTGACATTCGGATCAATATCAAGGTTTTTCGTATCGATACCGACGGTGCGGGTCAGGCCACCGGGGTCAGTTATTTCACCCCGGAAGGTGACGTCAAAAAGCAGCGGGCCCGGGTCGTCATCCTATCCGGTTTTGTGTTCGAAAATTCACGGCTCCTTTTGCTGTCTGGTAACGGTGATGGTCGCGGGCTCGCCAATTCGAGCGGTACCGTCGGTAAAGGCCTTTGCGGCCACGGCGATGTGCGGACCATCGGCTTATTCGATGATTACATCGTCAATAATTTCATCGGGCCGAACACCGCCGCCATACGCATGGACGATTTCAACGGCAATAATTTTGACCATACGGGACTTGGATTCATTCGCGGCGCCGCCTTGGGGACCAGCGGCGATGGTGCCCCGGTGCAGGTCTATGACAAGCTGCCACCGGATGTGCCGTGCTGGGGTAAGGCCTATAAGGAATACTTGGCACGTTATTACACGCGCAATTTCGAGGTTAATTCCGCTACTGAAACCCTGCCCCATGAGGATAATTGCATCGACCTGGATCCCGACGTCAAAGACGGGTGGGGGATCCCGGCGCCCAGGGTGACTTTCTCGTTTCATCAGAATGAAAAAAAACTCCATGATTTCATCGGCCAGCGGCAACGAGAGGTCATGGCGGCGGCCGGCGCCAGCAAGCTGTGGACGCGCCAGCCCCAACGCGGTCAACGCTGGACCGGCGGCACCTGCATGGGGGCCGATCCCAACACATCGGTGGTCAATGGCTATTGCCAGTCCCATGACGTGTCCAACCTGTTTGTCCTGGGGGCTTCGTCGTTCACCACCTTGAGCGGGTACCCGGCGACGGCGACCATCGGCGCGCTGTGTTATCGCACCGCCGATTACATCAAGCGCCAGAATGCTTGGTTTAGTTGACAAAATAAGGTGAAACCTGGGCTTCCCTTGCACTCAGGAAATCAGGGGGCAGGGAAGACTTCGGCATTTGATGCCGCGGCATTCCAAGACAAAGGCAATCACTTTGCGCCGTCATGAAGATGGACTTCAGTTGCGGGCGCCAGAGCAAAATCCTTGATGGTCTTGGCCTCAAGTTTTGCATGAACGGCGGCGTCCATTTCCTTCATGACGGTTTCAACAGACTGTGGGGCGCTCAGTGTTCCGTTTCGAGGGTGGTCCGCGCCTTCGTCGTTGCGAACGGCATCGAGCACGCTTTTGAGCGACGTCAATTCTGGTGGACGCCCGGGGATGAAGAATTGCTCCTCTCCCGTCGTGGAACTGATCAATTCGGCCTTTTCCAGTGCCTCGATTACATTTACGAGAACGGGCATCGGCAGACCGGCCTCGTGCGCCAGGCGATCCGTGGTCCAGCGCGCCGAGCCCTGATACCAGTCGTGCACGATATGATAGATCACTATCAGGGCAACCTTCTCGGTCAAGGTGATCGCGTAGCGGACCAACTCCCGCTTGATGCCAATGTATTGAGGGTTCTGCGCGTAAAAGGAGACAGCGCTTCCCAGCAAAACGATCAACCACAAAAGGTAAAGCCAAATCATGAACAAGATCAATATTGCGAAGGCGGAATAGATGGCCGTGTACTTGGTGGAGCTGACGATGAAAGAGGCAAACCCCCATCCAATCACGATCCACATCACCCCTGCGACCAAGCCACCAATTACAGCCGGCCAGAACCGCACTTTGGTGTTGGGTAAATAGGCGTAAATGAAAGCAAAAGTGCCAACGATGATGGCAATGGATGAAAGCCGCGCGACCTGTTCAAGCATGAGGCCGAATGGGCCAATCGTAGCGAGGTAGTGAAGCACGTCGGAACTCATGAGAGTTGCAAGAACACCCATCCCCCCGATAATCAGCACCGGTCCAAGCACGACCACAGAGAGGTAATCACGTACTTTATGCGGAATGCTCCGCTCTTTAGGCACGTGCCAAATGTAATTTAGGGACCGTTCTATTTTTTGAAGGAGGGATATTACCGTGTAAAAGAGCAGGAGAAAGCCAACAGCACCAAGTACGCCGACTTGAATATTGTTTACAAAATCGATCGCGCGCTTGGTGATCTCAACGCCCTTTTCCCCAAGTGGCTCAAGCATGCTTTGTAGGAAAGGCTCAATCCGATTGTGAACGCCAAATCCCTTGAGTATGGAGAAACTAATGGCCAAGAGGGGCACCAGCGAAAGCAGTGTCGTGTAAACGAGGCTCATGGCACGCAACGTTAGTTGTCCCTGCAGGAAATCCAGGGAAACAGCCACGACTATTCTCATCGGTATGATAATGAGCCGTTGCCATGCGGGTAGCCTGGCAAAGTTCTCTTGCGCGCGCGGCACGAGCAGCGCGTCTCGCCACGACATGAGCTTCTTGATCATTGTCATCGGAATCGAAACCTAGGTTAGTTGAACATCCTTGTCGCGAACAAAAACGTCCTAACAGGGCGTTCTAAATTTAAACGATTGGGGTTTCGGGAGAGGGCCCGGGCACCCTCAACTGCGACCTAATACCATGCTTTCCCAAAATGGCGCCTGTGACACGGCGCCCGACCGCTGATATCCGTTCTTGGCCATAAACGGTAGGCACGATCCTGACCGGCGCGAGGACGCCTCACCTTGAGACTAGGGGGCCGAACCGTGAGCCAACCCCCCCCTGGCACCCTGAAATCGGCTTTTGGCCAAGCCGGTGGGCGGCAGATCCCACCCTCAGGCGCCTTCCATGCCTTCACTTTGGCCCTCTCGCGGCCCCATGGAAAATAGTGGCTAATGGGCCATTGCCGTTCCCGGCTGGCAGGGTAGAATTGGCATGATAAAAGCATGTGGTGCCCAACGGGCCCAACAGGGAGATTTAAAGTATGGATGATATGCGTTATGAGGCGCCAGCGACGCTGGACGCCGCGGTCGCATTGCTCGCCAGCGCCGATGGCGATGTGCGGGTAATGGCGGGCGGCACCGATGTTTTGGTGCAGCTCCATTGCGACATGATCGAGCCGGACCTTCTGGTGGATATCAAATATATCCCCGACGTCCGCGCCATCTCCGAACAGAATGGGGTATGGCGTGTCGGCGCGGCGGTCACCGGCATGGAATTGATGGAAAACGACGCTTTCTGCGCGGCATGGCCCGGGGTGATCGATGGCGCCAAGCTGATCGGATCAATCCAGATCAAGGGACGCGCCACCCTGGGCGGTAATGTTTGCAATGCTTCCCCGGGCGCCGATAGCCCGCCCGCCCTTATGGCGGCCGGTGCCATTGCCACCATCATCGGCCCGAAGGGGAGGCGCGAAGTGCCGGTTGAAGACATCGCCATCGCCCCGGGCAAGACATCACTCACCAAGGGTGAAATTATTGTCTCCTTTACCCTTCCCAAGCCTGCCCCCCATTCGGGGAGTGCCTACTTGCGTTTTATTCCACGGACGGAAATGGACATCGCTGTTGTCGGCGTTGGTATCGGTTTGACGTTGGATGATGGCGGCACCTGCACCGCCGCTCGGGTGGCCCTTGGGGCCGTAGCGCCGCGTGCGCTGTTGGTTGAAGAAGCGGCGGCGACACTCATCGGCACCAAACTCGATGATGCCGCCCTGGCCAATTTGGCGGCGGCCTGCAGCGCCGCTTGCCGGCCTATTGATGATAAACGCGGCACCAAGGAATTCCGCATCAAAATAGCGGGCGTGTTGTCGACACGTGTCGCAAAAATTGCACTGGATAGGGCGAGGGCCAACTGATGGCAAGAAATCATGTAACGACCACCGTCAACGGTGATGAATACGAAGTGCTTTGCGATACGGAACAGACTCTTCTGGACGTCTTGCGCGACGAATTGTTAATGACCGGCACCAAGGAAGGTTGCGCCACCGGTGACTGTGGGGCGTGCAATGTCATGCTGGAT